>NZ_JAEPRP010000019.1:0-1917 GCF_016652895.1 Ensifer sp. SSB1 | reverse complement strand
GAACCTCGACAAGTTCGCCAACTGGTACATCGAGCGGATGCGCGCCCATGGATATTAGGAGCCCGGAGACCATGTCGATTGCCTTGAAGCTGCCCCTCATTTGGAATCCGGAGACCGATGACACACTCGTGTGCATCGACGTTCGGCAGGAAACCCACGACGTCAAGACCTTCACCTTCGCCTCCCCCGACGGCAAGGAGTTCAATTTCGAGCCCGGACAGTATTTCCTGTTCGATCTCGAACTTGGGGGTGAAAGCGAAAGCCGCTGCTACAGCATCTCGTCGTCGCCCTACCGCCGCAATGCCTTCTCCGTCACGGTGAAGCGGGTCGGTGGCGGAAGAGCATCCAACTGGCTGCATGACAATCTGGCGGTCAACAGCACCGTCAAGGCGAACGGGCCGCTTGGCCATTTCATCCGCCCCAAAGGAGCCGCCAGGAAATTTCTGTTCCTGTCCGGGGGTTCGGGCATTACGCCTGTGATGTCGATGGTCAGGGCGCTCGCCGACACATACGAACCTATCGATGCAGTTTTCATGCACGCAGCACGCACGCCCAAGGATCTGATTTTCCGCGAGGAACTCGTCTGCCTGGCAAACAAGCTTGCGGGTTTGAGACTTCACTTTCTGCCGGAAGAAGTCACGAACGAGCCGTCCTGGCCAGGTCTCACCGGCCGCATCTCCGCCGACTACGTGAAGCTGGCGGCTCCTGACCTCTCCGAGCGTGTCGTGATGTGCTGCGGGCCTGCTCCGTTCATGGCAGCAGCAAGGAAGATCGCAGAGGCAGCCGGTGTACCGCCGGAGAACTACCACGAGGAAAGCTTCGATGCGGCAGCCCTCGAAGAGCCTCCTATCCAACCGACGCCAGATGCAAGCACCCGCGTTTTCCAGGTGGCGTTTTCGAAGCAGGCTCGAACCATTGACGTTTCTGGCGGGCAGACGGTCCTTTCCTGCGCCAAGAAGGCGGGGATCAAGATCCCGTCGTCCTGCGCCAACGGCGTTTGCGGAACCTGCAAGTCCAAGCTGGTCTCCGGCTCGGTCGACATGATGCACAATGGCGGCATCCGGCAAAGGGAAGTGGACGCCGGCCTGTTTCTGCCGTGCTGTTCCAAGCCGCTGAGCGATCTCGTCATCGAGCGATAGGAAGGCTTCCAAGATCCGATCCGACAAAAAGACCAGCCCGGCGACGGCCAGGCTGGTCTTTGTTTGAATCTGGCCAACGCGCGGCTGCCACGGGCCCGGGTAGCTGCCTAATAAAGCACCACCGAGCGGATGCTTTCGCCGGAATGCATCAGTTCGAAGCCCTTGTTGATGTCTTCGAGCGGCATGGTGTGGGTGATCATCGGATCGATCTCGATCTTGCCCTCCATGTACCAGTCGACGATCTTCGGCACGTCGGTGCGCCCGCGCGCGCCGCCGAAGGCGGTGCCCATCCAGCTGCGGCCGGTGACCAGCTGGAACGGCCGGGTGGAGATCTCCTGGCCGGCGCCGGCGACGCCGATGACCACCGACTTGCCCCAGCCGCGATGCGAGGCTTCGAGCGCCTGGCGCATCACCTTGGTGTTGCCGGTGCAGTCGAAGGTGTAGTCGGCGCCACCGATCTGGTCGGCCCCGCGCTTGGTCATGTTGACGAGGTTCGGCACGATGTCGTCGCCGACCTCCTTCGGGTTGACGAAGTGGGTCATGCCGAAGCGTTCGCCCCAGGCCTTCTTGTCGTTGTTGAGATCGACGCCGATGATCATGTCGGCACCGGCCAGACGCAGGCCCTGGATGACGTTGAGGCCGATGCCGCCGAGACCGAAGACGATCGCGGTCGCGCCCATCTCCACCTTGGCCGTGTTGATGACGGCGCCGATGCCGGTGGTGACGCCGCAGCCGATGTAGCAGATCTTGTCGAAGGGGGCGTCGGGATTGACCTTGG
>NZ_JAEPRP010000230.1:0-9524 GCF_016652895.1 Ensifer sp. SSB1 | reverse complement strand
TTCGATCCACTGATTGGTGGTTCGACCGACTCTGGCGTTCTGCAGGCCCTCGGCCCGTGCTATCGCCAAAGCGCGCTGCGGGGTACAAATGCGGCCGGCGCGGCGATCACGATAATTGCGGTCGCGATAGTAGCGGTCGCGATAGTTGCGGTCGCGATAATAATCGTCGCCATAGTCCTCGTCGTAGTAGCGTCGGCCATCGTCATATCTTGGCCCACCGCCATCGATATAGAGCTCTACGCCCTGAGCATGGGCAGCGCCCGGCATCAGGGCTGCGCCGGGTATCAACGACGCGAGCATCAGGCTGATTGAAATGATCTTTCTCATGGATATACCTCCGAATCGGTAGCCTATCTAACGCTTCTGTTTATGAACGCAGCCCGAACGGAATTGTTCGCGCAGCGAAAGACGCGGGTCTGGGCGACCCGGACAGACCGTCTGCGGCGCATTGGTCGGAGATGACTGGGGCTCGAAAAGACCGGTCGTAAAACAAACGCGCGTCAGGTTGTTCTACCTTTCCCGTGCGCGGTGATTTGCGTATATTAGGTCACCCTAATTCGGAGAGGGTTCAACGATCTGCAACAGAGGTGTTCGCCATGACCATTGGCCAGAGCATGCTTGCGGGTGCAGCTTTCTTCGCGCTTGGTTTTACGCCCGCATGGGCACAGCAGGTTTCAGGGACGCTCGGCGCACCCGGAGCGACCACGACAATCACGGGTAAGCAGTTGCCGTCGCCAAGTCCGGCTTTTGGCGGCGTGATCAAGGAAAAGGCCTCGGAATCGACGCCCTGGTGGACGCCGCGCGTCGTGCCTCCGAAAGGCGCCCCCAATGTGCTGCTCATTATGACGGACGACCAGGGCTTCGGTGCACCGAGCACCTTTGGCGGGGTCATTCCGACACCGGCGATGGACCGCATCGCCAAAGAGGGGTTGCGCTTTACCAACTTCCACTCGACATCGCTTTGCTCGCCGTCTCGCGCGGCTCTGATCACCGGGCGCAATCACCATTCCGTCGGTTTCGGCGTGGTCGGCGAAATCGCTACCGGCTACCCCGGTTACGATTCGATCATTCCCATCGAAAAAGGAACGATCGGCACGATCCTCAAGGAGAATGGCTATGCCACCGCGTGGTTCGGCAAGAACCACAACACGCCGTCCTACCAATCGAGCCAGGCGGGGCCGTTCAACCAATGGCCGACAGGCATGGGCTTCGATTATTTCTACGGCTTCGTCGGCGGCGATGCCAGCCAGTGGCAGCCGAACCTGTTCCGCAACACGACCGCCATCTATCCGTTTGAGGGCAACCCCAAATGGAACCTGGAAACAGCCATGGCCGACGAGGCGATCCAGCACATCAAGCAGTTGAGCGAGATCGCCCCCGGCAAGCCCTGGCTTGTATATTACGTGCCCGGAGCCACCCATGCGCCGCACCATCCGACGCCCGAATGGATCAAGAAGATCAGCGACATGCACCTCTTCGACGAGGGCTGGAACAAGGTTCGCGAGACGATCTTCGCCAATCAGAAGCGGCTCGGCATCATGCCTGAGAGCGCGAAGCTCACGCCATGGCCGGAAGGGCTGCCGCAATGGGATTCCCTCAGTATCGAGGAGAAGAAACTGTTTATCAGGCAGGCCGATGTGTACGGCGCCTACCTTGCCTATGCCGACAACGAGATCGGGCGCGTCATCCAGGCGGTGGAAGACCTCGGAGAGCTCGACAACACCCTGATCATCTACATCGGCGGCGACAACGGAGCGAGCGCCGAAGGCATGGTCAACGGTACACCGAACGAGTTCACCACGTTCAACGGTGTCGAGGTACCGGTCAAGGACCAGTTTCTCTGGTATCCGTTCTGGGGTTCGGAGCGGACATTCCCGCATTTCGCGGCCGGATGGGCCTGGGCGATGGATACCCCCTTCAAGTGGGTCAAGCAGGTGCCTTCGCACTTCGGCGGGACGGCGCAGGGCATGGTCATGTCCTGGCCGGGCCACATCAATGACGCCGGCAGCATCCGCCGGCAGTTCCACCACTTCATCGACATCGTGCCGACGATCCTCGAAGCGGCCGGCATATCGCAACCGGAGACGATCAACGGCATCACGCAGGAGCCGATCGAAGGCGTCAGCATGGCCTATACATGGGACAAGGCGAATGCCACGGCCCCGACGCAACACCAGACGCAGTACTTCGAGATGCTGGGAAACCGCGCGATCTACCACGACGGATGGATCGCCGCGACGACGCCCGCGACACTGCCGTGGGAACTCAGCACCAAGACGCCTCCCGACGTGATCACCGGCTACAACTGGGAACTCTACAACGTCGACGAAGATCCGACGCAGTTCTCCGATCTTGCCGCCAAGATGCCCGACAAGCTGAAGGAATTGCAGGGCCTCTTTTATGCCGAAGCGAAGAAGTACAACGTGCTGCCGCTCGACAATTCGACGCTCGCACGCTGGAACGCTCCTCGACCCAACCTGACGGCCGGACGGACGGAATTCACCTATCGGGGAGAATTGAGCGGTGTACCGGCCAGTGCCGCGCCCAGCACCTTGAACAGGTCCTATACGATTACCGCCGAGGTCGAGATACCCGACGGCGGTGCCCAAGGCATGATCGTCACCGAAGGCGGCCGCTTTGGCGGTTACGGCCTCTTCCTCAGCAAGGGAGACTTCGGTGTCGGTAGCGGGAAGGTCGTGTTCCTCTACAATCTCCTCGACCTCAAGCGCACCATGTGGGAGGGACCGGAGCTCGAACCCGGCAGGCACACGATCGTCTTCGACTTCAAGTCCGATGGAAAGGGACTTGGCGCCGGCGGCACGGGCGTTCTGTCGGTGGACGGCAAGGAGGTCGCCAGGAACAGCATAGACCATGGCATCCCGGTTACCTTCCCCGAGGATGAGACCTTTGACGTCGGTCTCGACACACGCACCGGCGTCGCCTTGCTGGAATATCGCTATGACACGCCGTTCCGCTTCACGGGCAAGATCGACAAGCTGACTTTCGAATTGAAGCCAAACGCAACGCCCTAGAGCGTCTATTCCGCTTTCAGTGGGTCCACTTGAGGGCGGGATGCTCTAGCGCCGGTGGATCGCAAGGCTTGGACTTAAACGGCTGGCGGAGGTGCGTTCCTATGATACGCGTGCTTGATCTCGCCGCCTTCGGGGAGATGGCAACAGGGCTCGCGCTGGTGGTGGTGCCTTCGTTTGTGGGGCAGGTATTGCTTGGCGAAGTACTGACCGGCCCTGCTATCCCGACGGCCCGGGTGGCAGGAATTGCCCTGATCGCACTCGGGCTTGCCTGCTGGAAGAATTCAGGTCTTCTCGGCATGCTGATCTACAGCGCGGCAGTCACGCTCTATCTGGCTTTCTTCGGACTGACGGACGGTTCCGTGGGCGTCCTTCTGTGGCCAGCGGTCGCAGTTCATGCGGTTCTGTCGGTCCTGCTTTGGCGCAGTCGTAACAAATCCAGCACCAGCTAGAGTGCGGTGCCTTCAACCGAACGCACCAAGGACGCCCTGGAACTCTCATTCCAGAGCATCTTTCGCCTCCGGTGCTTCCACTTGAGAGCGGGATGCTCTCTGTCATCGGCCATGCCTTGCGCTGATGACTGGTCTTTCTCGTCGAAGCGGCGCTCGATTTTTCTCTCGCGCCTGTCGGCGAGCGGCGCCTTCGTTCGTCTTCATAGCGTGTATACACGGAGAGAGACCGCATGAAGCTCTATTTCAGCCGCAATCCCAATCCTCGCCTGGCGGTGGCCGTCGCGCGGCATCTGAACGCCGAGGTCGCGTTCGAATTTGCCGAGCCGCTGGCGCCGGGGAAGGCGGAGCGCTATCGGCCGCTCAACCCCAACCTGCTGCTGCCGATCCTGGAACGGCCGGACCGCTCGCTCTGGGAGGCGGATGCGATCGCCTGCTTTCTTTCGCGCAGGACAGGCTCCAACTTCTGGCGAGCGGATGACGACGAGCCCGAGATGATCCGCTGGATCAGCTGGGGCAAGGAGAACTTCATCAGGGCCTGCGACATGGTGCATTGGGAGCGCGGCACCAAGCTGCGCTACGGTATCGGCTCCTGTGACGAGGCCATGGTGGAGGAGGGGCTGAAGGCCTTTCACAAGGCCGCCCGGCTGCTTGAGGCCGAGCTCTCCGGCCGCGCCTGGCTGGTTGGCGATACCGTCTCCTTCGCCGATTTTCGCATGGCGACGTTCCTGCCTTACAACGATGCGGCGCGGCTGCCGGTCGAGGACTATCCGGCGCTCAGGCGCTGGTCTCGCCAACTCGAGGAGATCGACGCCTGGCGTGATCCTTTCCGCGGCCTCACTGCGCCGGAAATGCCGCCGCTTCCTGCCTGAGCGGAAGGCGCAAGGGCGTATCGAAAGGCCGCTGCCGCCGGGTCTGCTGCCGCTGGATTTCGTCTGCATTCCCAGTATGATGGGGGTCCAGCCCTCTTTTCGCTTGGCCGCCATCCGCGCGGTTGAGCGTGCCGAAAACTCCCATCATGTCGTTATCCGTCGTTTCCGCCGCGGCGCTATCGCCGCCTTATTCTGCCGAAGATCTGGTCCGGATGGATCGCTTTCGCGAGGGGCTCGATTCCGCTGCGCGCGAACTGCTGGAAACCCATCTCGCCCTGCCGCGCGAGGTGCACTACGTGGCCGATCTGCGGCGCTGGATGCTCAGCCAGATGACGATGGCCATGCATTTCGAGCATAGGCAGGACCGCACATGCCTGCCGATTTCGCCGGGCAATCTCGCCCGGACCATGAGCGCCATCGCCAGCCGCAACACCGTGCACGCATTCCTTTTCGAGATGCGGCGATACGGATTTGTCGAGCCGCTCGAGAGCGCGGACGGCCGGCAGCGCGCGGTTCGCGCAACCGAGATGAGCGAGCAGCTCATCCGGCGATATTTCGATATTCATCTCCGGGCGCTGGACATCATCGATGGCGGCGGGCGCTTCGCGCTGTCGCGGCAGCAACCGGACCTCCTGCACCGGGCGCAGCCCCGGTTTGCGCGCCTGCTCTTGGCGCGGCGCGATTGGCACAAGCCACCACCAAGCATTGCCAAATTCGTCCGCTCCGATTCCGGAAGCAGCGTCCTGCACGACCTGATCAAGAATGTGCCGTCGCTGCCTACCGATAGCGCGGCGCCGGTCTGGATCGGAAAGGTTTCTCCCAACGCTCTGTCGAGCCGATACCGTATTTCCAGAACCCATACGGCGCGGCTCTTTGGCCTGGCGCGGGAGGCAGGGCTGATCGGCTGGGCGAAGAAGAGCAATCGCGGCGCGTGCTGGATTTCGTCGGCGCTGGTGCACGATTACCGCTACTGGCAGGCCATCAAGCTTTCGGCCGTTGCGACCGCCTTTGCCGAAGCCTGTCTCACAAGCGGTGCATTGAAAGCCGCCTGAAGATGCATGCGGCGGGGGTCCGCTGAGGCTCCCCGCCGGGCGTTCATTACTCGTGGATCGTATAGGAACCCATTTCGCAGAGGTCCTGCGTATCCGTCGTCGTGTCGAGATCCTCGCCCTGGAATTCGAAGCGCATGTCATACCGGCAGACGCTGCGGCCATCGGCGATGGTGATTTCCATCTCTTCGCCGGGGCCAAGAGCCTGGCGGCCGAAGATGTCGTCTTCCCAGCTGTCGACGCCGGTCGGCGAAGCGTAGAAGTTGTTCAGAACCGAGTTCGTGCCGTTCTTCAGCGTGAAGACGAGATCCTCGGCATGGGCTGCGGTCGATGCACACAGCACGGCCGCCGACGCCAAAAAGGCGAAGCGAAATTTTTTCATGTTTTCAACCTGTTGGAATATGTTATTGCGAAGTACTGCGGAAGTTCTTTAGCCGAACTCGAAACCGATCTAAAGGTCGCTGTCGTACCATCTTTGGGTCTATCGGGATCTATTTGACCGGGCCGGCAGGTGAGGGCGAAATCGCCCCAAGGTTGGCGTTGAACGCCGTTGCCGATGGGCCCGCACGGACGCCGGAGCGGCTCCCACGCATTCCCGTTCGAATCCCGAAAGGTGTTTCGCGTTTTTTAGGAAGGCGCGATTTGCCGCCCTTCCGTTACCTTTTGGTTGTCCCGCTGGAGACGGGGCAATCGCAAAGGTATGGAGGAGATACCCTTGGCAAGTATTGCAGAGGAAAACGCACTACCAGAGAATCCCGAAGACGAACGGCTGAGCATCGGCGCCAATCTGGCCTATGGTCTGCAGCATGTCTTGACCATGTATGGCGGCATCGTTGCCGTCCCGTTGATCCTTGGCCAGGCGGCGGGCCTGAATTCCGCCGATGTCGGCCTGCTCGTCACCGCCTCGCTCTTTGCCGGCGGCCTTGCGACCATCCTGCAGACGATCGGCGTGCCTTTCTTCGGCAGCCGGCTACCGCTGGTGCAGGGGGTTTCGTTCTCGGGCGTCGCGACGATGATCGCGATTTCGGGCAATGGCGGTATCCCGGCGATCCTCGGCGCAGTCATCGCGGCCTCGCTGATCGGCCTTTTGATCACGCCGGTATTTTCGCGCATCACCCGCTTCTTCCCGCCGCTGGTCACCGGCATCGTCATCACCACCATCGGCCTGACGCTGATGCCGGTGGCGGCATTCTGGGCCATGGGCGGAAACAAGGCGGCGCCGGACTTCGGCAGCACCGCCAATATCCAGCTTGCGGCCGTGACGCTGATCATCGTGCTGCTCTTGAGCAAGCTCGGCAACGCGTCGATTTCCCGCCTTTCGATCCTGCTTTCGATCGTCATCGGCACGGGCATCGCCTATGTGGCCGGCATGACCGATTTTTCGCAAGTGGCCAACGGCCCGGTCTTCGCGCTGCCGAAGATTTTCCACTTCGGCTATCCGACCTTCGAGCTCGCCGCGATCATCTCGATGCTGATCGTCATCATGGTGACGCTGGTCGAAACCTCGGCCGATATTCTCGCCGTCGGTGAGATCGTCGAGACCAAGGTGGACTCGCGCCGGCTCGGCGACGGGCTTCGCGCCGACATGCTGTCGAGTATCCTGGCGCCGATCGTCGGTTCCTTCACCCAAAGCGCCTTTGCCCAGAATGTCGGGCTCGTTGCGGTCACCGGCGTCAAGAGCCGCTATGTGGTGGCAACCGGCGGCCTGTTCCTGGTGACGCTCGGCCTGTTGCCGATCATGGGGCGCATCGTTGCCTCCGTTCCGACCTCGGTTCTCGGCGGCGCCGGCATCGTGCTCTTCGGCACGGTTGCGGCAAGCGGCATCCGCACGCTGTCCAAGGTCGAGTACAACAACAACATGAACCTGGTCATCGTTGCGACATCCATCGGCTTCGGCATGATCCCGATCGCAGCTCCCGGTTTCTACGAGCACTTCCCGGCCTGGGTCGCCACGATCTTCCATTCGGGCATCTCGTCGGCGGCAGTCATGGCGATCCTGCTCAACCTGTTGTTCAACCACTTCACCGCGGGCAATTCCGATCAGCAGTCGGTGTTCGTCGCGGCGACGGAGCGCACGATCCGCTACCAGGATATTGCGCGGCTTCATGACGGCGACTATTTCCTCAACGGCAAGCTCTACGACGCCAAGGGCGTCGAGGTGCCATTGATCGTGGCGGAGGCGCACTGAGCCGACCGTCGCCTCGTACATGCAATCCCGGGTGGACGCCCCCTTGAGACGTCTTGCGGAATTGCCTTGAAATGCACAATCCGAAGGCCGCTTCGGATTGTATTGAGAGCCCGCCATTCCGGGCAGGAACCGCTTCCTGTTTTTCCTGGCGTTGATTGAAAGACCCAACAAAAGGACATTGGGAATGACAACGGAGACCGACACCTACCAACTGCTGGATGCGCTGCTTGGCACCATGGAGCGCGGCATCATTCCGGCGACGGAAAAAGGCGTTGCAGCCGGAAACAAGATCTTCGGTGCCGCGCTGATGCGCAAATCCGATCTTTCGACGGTGCTCGTCGAAACCAACAACGAGACGGAAAATCCGCTCTGGCATGGCGAAGTGCACACGCTGAAGCGCTTCTACGAAATCGAGGGTACCGAGCGTCCGGACAGCCGCGATCTCATCTTCCTCTCCACGCATGAGCCCTGCTCGATGTGCCTCTCGGCCATTACATGGGCGGGCTTCGACAACTTTTTCTACTTCTTCAGCCACGAGGATTCCCGTGATAGCTTCTCCATCCCCCACGACCTCAAGATCCTGAAGGAGGTCTTCACGCTGGAGCCGGGCGGCTACAACCGGACGAACGCGTTCTGGAAAGGCCAGTCGATCCATAAGCTGATCGACAGTCTGCCGGAGCCGCAGCGCAACGAGCTGAAGTCCCGCGCCGATGCCATCCGCGCCAAGTACGACGATCTTTCCGCCGTCTACCAGGCGAGCAAGGACGACAACGCGATCCCGCTGAACTGACGCGCGAAAAGCCTTTACCTGCACCGGGCCATTTCATTGTCTCATCGATTCAATGAAATGGCCTATTTGTTTGAAAGATTGCGCATTCCTGCCGGCCCGAGCAGGTGATAGGTTCCGCGAAATACAGTCGCGTTTCGGGGGAATTGCGTGAACTGGTCCAAGCCTCTCAGAGTGCATCTCAGCGTGCTCGTCGTCGCGCTCCTGCTTCTAACGGCGACGCCGATCATCTGGATGGCGTTCAGCCAGGGACGGCAGGCGGCGATTCTTGCCGGCGAGAAGCATATGCGCGAGATGAGCCTGCGGCTGATCGAGGGATACCGAAACGCGCTGGAGGGCGGCCATGAGGCGGTCGCGCTTGCCTCCACCGTGCCGCAGCTGGCCGTCGCGCCGCCGGGGGACCTGGAGCCGAAGGAACAGTTCTTCCTGGAGGTGCTCAGAAGCGTTTCCAACGCGACCAGCATCTATGCCGGCTATCCTGACGGTTCCTACCTGCAGGTGATCAATACGGAGCGGGACTATGTCCGCCAGAGCCTCGCGGCACCAGCGGGCACGGCCTTTGCCGTCCGGCTGCTCGCCCATGGGCAGGACGCGGGAACCGTTTCGACCCTTCGGTTCCTCGACGGCCAAGCCAGGCAGATCGGGGAGCGCCCGTTCGAGCGGACGAATTTCGACCCGCGGCAGAGCCCCTGGTATCAGGCCGCCACCAAAAGCGGCGGCGCGGTGTCCGTCGGGCCCTATGTCACCGGAACGCTCAAGGTGCCGACCCTGGCGCTGGCGGCGCCGCTGAAGGGCCGAAACGGCATCGTGGTCGGCACGAACATTCACCTGCAGACCGTCAGCCGGTTGCTCGATGCGCGGGAGATATCGCCGCGAGCGCGATCCTATGTCATCGGCAGCGACAACAACCTCGTCGCCCATTCTGATCCCGCGGTCATGAGCACGATCCTTGGCGCATGGTCGGGCGGCCACGGGGCCGACATGCACAGCCTGGACCCGAGCCTCGACGTCGTCGCGCGGCTGCGCAAGGACCCGGCCTATGCGGGCGGCGGCCTTGCCGAAGCCGATTTCGCCGGCGAACGCTATCTGGTCCAGATGGCGCCGGTCAGCGTTTCCGGCCTGTTCAAGGGCAGCTCGGTCGCAATCGTCG
>NZ_JAEPRP010000229.1:0-9602 GCF_016652895.1 Ensifer sp. SSB1 | reverse complement strand
GACGGAGAACATGCAAGGTAGCGAGGTCGCCGTAGCGGTCCCGCAGCTCGTGGTGTCGGTATAATTGACGACGCCGAGGGCCTTCAGTTCGGGATTGGTCTCGCGCCCGTAGCCGTTCAAGGAGAAGTTCATTGCCCGTGCGGTCTCGCCGGCAACGACGACGACCACCACCGGCTTGCCGGCCGCCGCAATGCGCGGACCCTGGCGGGCGTCGGTGCCAAGGGGCTGCACGACGATGTTGCGCTCCTTGTACGTCGAAGCGGCATACCGGACGGCCGCCGAGACCGGCCCGGTCGGATTGAACCGCTTCATCAGGTCCTTGTGCTCGCGAATGACGTAGGCGACGTTCGCAAAACTCGCATAGACCAGCCCGCTGCTGACGATGAGACAGGGGATGATCACCGCAAGATTGACGGCCGCATTCGCAAGGAAGGGCCGACGTCGGACCTTGAGCCAGATGACGAGAAGCGAAGGCAGCAGACCGTAGAGCAGCAGGTGTATCGCCAGGCTGCCGGTCAAGAGGTGGCCGGCTTCCGCCTGTGTCGTCACGGCCGCATTGCCGATCATGTCCTTGTCGATGATGACGCCGAATGTGTCGATGAAGTAGGAGGCAGACGCCGACACCATGATGAAGAAGATCAACACGGGCTTCATCACATATTTGACGGAAGCCAACGTGAACCCGGCAAAAGTCAGCAGGCAAAGCGCCGCGCTGAAGGATACGAGCGCCACGACGGAATCGTTGAAATAGGCAAACGTATGCGTCCAGAAGGATTTATTGGTGCCAACAAGCAGATAGGCGCTAACGAGCGCGCTCAGAGCGATACCGCCAATCTCTGGCCGGCGAATTCTCAAAAATGTCAAAGCATTCGTCTCCAGCCGCAACTGTATCACATCCGAGACGATCGATACAGGCGCAGGCATTTCAGTCGAAGCGGAGACCGCGATACGGCCACCTGTTCAGTCGCAGCCTCCCCCTCACCAGTCGAGATACGACGTGCAACCTGTCCAAACCCCGTCAAGATTGCTCATCGATAGTTTTATGCACGCGGTGGTGGGTATTGCGACCGGGAGTTGGCAGTCCGCGCGAAAGCCCATATGGTCGGCAGCGGCCCCTGTAATATCGAGACGATTCAATGCGCCTGCTCCTGGTTGAAGACAGCCCGCGACTGGTAGAACTGGTCGGAGAAACCATGCGGGACGCTGGCTGGCGCCTCGATTCCGTTTCAACCGTTGCGGACGCCGAAACGGCTATCGCAGGCCGCGAACACGACCTCGTGCTGCTCGATCTCGGCCTGCCCGACGGCGATGGCCTATCCCTGCTTCGTCGCCTCCGGCACCACTATCCCGGACTGCCGGTGCTGATCATCACTGCCAAGGGATCCGTCGACGAACGCATCGCCGGGCTCGATGCCGGCGCCGACGACTATCTGGTAAAGCCGTTCCATCATCGGGAGCTTCTCTCCCGGTGCCGCGCCATGCTCCGTCGCAACCCACAGGCGGTGCAGCCCGTGCTGGAGGCCGGTGCCTTGCGCTATGATCCGGCGACTGCAGACCTCACCTGCGACGGCACCGTAGTGCCGTTGCCGCCGCGCGAACGGTCGCTGATGGAAATCCTGATGCGCGAAGTCGGGCGCGTGGTGCCAAAGCGCAAGCTCGAAACGGCGCTTTCCGAATATGGCCAGGAAGTCACGCCCAATGCGCTTGAGCTTGCGGTGTCGCGCGTGCGCAAGCGCCTGCAGCCGCTTGACACCGGGGTGCAGATAGAGACCGTACGCGGTATCGGCTATCTGCTCAGGCGCGCCTCATGAAACCCCGCAATCCGTCGCTGATCGGCATCGTCGCCCGCCGCATCATCGCCTTTTCGCTGGTTGCCATGGCCATCCAGATCGGCGTCGTCCTCGCCGACTACTGGTTCGACGACGAAAAGCTGAGCGTCCTCATGCTCCAGCAGGAAACCGAGAACCTCGCGGCCCATGTTCAAGTCCGCAATGGCGTCGTGACCTATGAACCCAACCATGAGATGCGCGAGCGCTATCAGGACCGCCGTGACGACGATGGCGCGATCTTCCTTCGTATCCGCACGGCCGCGGGCGTCATCGTCTATTCGAACTGCACCAGCGAATGCGCCCAACATTTCCTGCCCGTCGGCGTTGATGCGCCGCAGTTCTGGAAGCGGCTGATCGCCCCAGGCAAACCCTTCAGTGTCGCCGGTGGCCAGACTTTTGAACGGGGCGGCACCACCGTGCTCATCGAACTTGCGATCCTCAACGATCCGAACGGCTTCGTGTATGGGGCTCTGCTGCACGAGATGTTCGATTCCATGATCGTGCCGATGACACTGATGTTCTGCCTTGTCATTGGTGCCACCATCTGGTCCATTCGCAGTGCACTGAAGCCCGTGGCGATGGCGGCCCAGACAGCCGACGCACTGGACCCGCGCGACGGCAAAGCGCGCCTGCCGGTGACGCGGATGCCGCAGGAGATTGCGCGGCTGGTCACCGCGGTCAACCGCATGCTCACGCGCGTTGCCGATCTCATCCAATCGCAAAAACTGTTCTCGTCCTCGATCGCCCACGAGATCCGGACGCCGGTCTCGATCGCCAAGATGGAGTTGAGCCGCATCAATGACCCCAGAGCCCGCAACGCCGAAAGGGACCTCGACGCTCTGACCCATATTCTGGAGCAGCTCACCTCTCTGGCAAGGGCCGACGCGGTCGATCCCGCCGCCTATCAGCGCACCAGCCTGTCTCAGATCGGAGCCGCCGTTGCCGAAGCCATCGCGCCGTTCGTCTTCGACCACGACAAGTCGCTCGAATTCGTCGACGACGGCACGCCGCCGGTCACGGCTATCCCGGCGCTGGTCGAGAACATGCTGCGCAACCTGATCGAGAACGCCGTCAAGCACAATCCTCCGGGCACGCGCATCATTCTCGCGTGCGGTCCCGGCCCGGTCGTCTCGGTCGAGGACAATGGCAAGGGGCTTGTCGACCTGCCCGAACACCACGAAGACCTCGGCTACGTGAAGAGTTCCGGCCAGCTCGGGCTCGGCCTGAAGATTGTCCGCCGCATCAGCGAGTTGCACCAGGCAACCATCGCGATCGATACCGCCCCGAAGCGCGGCACCAAGATCTCGATAGATTTTTCGGCCGCAGTCTGAGCATCGCCTAAAGGCCTGATTTGCCCGACATGCGCCCTGCCCTTTGTGCGCGCGTTCGGTCACAGTAAGCGCATGTCTGCGCCACATGGCAGTTCCGCACCAAGCCTCACGTCGCTCGATCGAGACCGCGGACGCTTCCTTGATCCACCGATTGCCAGGACCGAGAGCGGATTTTGAGACTGCCTTCAAGTTAAAATTCATTCGATTGACTTAATCAATGGAATGACGTAATTTAAAGACATGATGAAGAACAAAACCTCGACCCAAACACCCAAGCAGGACCGCGGCGACGTCACTCGCGAGAAGCTTCTGACGAGTTCCATCGATGTCTTCGGCCGCTACGGCTTCGATGGCGCCAGCACACGCATGCTTGCGGAAACCGCCGGCGTGAACCTGCAGGCGATCCCCTACTATTTCGGCGGCAAGGAAGGCCTCTACATTGCCGCAGCGGAACACCTGGCGTCGATTATCGTCGGCCACGTCGGCGCTCTTAGAAACGTGATCCTCGAGCGCCTTGCCCGCCTCGACGCCGAAGGCCAGGCGATGTCGACCGAAGAAGCCCGCGAGTTGTTGACCCAGATGGCGCAACACATGGTCGCGATCTTTGTCAGCCGGCAGTCCGAGAGCTGGGCGCGTTTCATCATTCGCGAGCAGATGGAGCCGACCGAAGCTTTCGAACGGGTCTATACCAACGTCATGGGTCCGATGATCGGCATGGCCGGCAGATTGGTCGCAACCATCCTCGGTGAGCCGCCGCAATCCGAACATGTCCGCCTGAAGACCCTCTCCTTCGTCGGCAGCATCCTCGTCTTCCGCATGGCCCATGCCGCCATGCTCCGACAGATGAACTGGCAGGCCGTCGGCTCCGACGAGCTCGACATGCTGCGTCGTCACGTCGCCGAACTTGTCGCCGCACTGGGCGGCACGAAGGAGGGGCGGTCATGAACAAGCCCGCAATCGCCCTTCTGTTGCTCGCCGGCGCCGCCGGCGGCGGCTGGTGGTTCGACGTGCCCCAGCGGCTCGGCTGGACCGAGACGATGCGAACCTCGGTGCTTTATGGCAATGTCGATATCCGCCAGGTCTCCTTGGGTTTCCGCGTCAATGGCCGCATCGCGAGCCTCGCCGTCGATGAGGGTGACGCGGTGAAGCCCGGCGATGTCCTTGCAACCCTCGACGCCGTTCCGTTCGAACAGGCAGTCGCGGCAGCCGAAGCCGAACTCGGCGCGCTCAAGGCTAACCTTGCGAAACTGAAGGCGGGCGCTCGACCAACCGAAATCGCCCAGGCCCGTGCCGCCCACGACGAACGCGTCGCCGACCTGCAAAATGCCGACCTCGCCTACGAGCGCGCCCGGCAGTAGCGGCCGAATGGCACAATTTCCCAGGCCAATCTCGACGAGGCGAACGCCAACAGGGCGGCAGCCGCGGCGCGCGCCACGTCCGCCCGCGAGGCGCTGGCGCTCCTCGAAGAAGGGAGCCGGATCGAAGATATCGAGGCGGCTCAGGCACAGGTCCTGGCGGCCGAGGCCAAGCTCGAGAGCGCCCGCACATCGCTTTCGGACACGCGCCTTCTCGCTCCGAATGCTGGCACCGTGCTCTCTCGAGTTCGCGAAGTCGGCGCAATCGTCGCGCCATCCGACATGGTATATGTCGTCTCGCTGAACGAACCCGTCTGGGTGCGGGCCTATGTCGCGGAACCGGATCTTGGCCGGGTGCATCCGGGCATGGCCGTCGAGATCACCTCGGACACTGCACCGGAGCACCCCTACAAGGCCACGGTAGGCTTTATCTCGCCTGTCGCCGAGTTCACCCCGAAGTCAGTGGAAACGCCGGAACTCAGAACCGATCTCGTCTACCGCCTGCGCATCGTCGTCGACAAGCCGGGTCCCGATCTCAGGCAGGGCATGCCGGTGACGGTGCACCTGCCCGAAGTCGCAGAGGCAAAACGATGAGCGACGAAACACCGTTCGTCCGGATCGCGGACGTGGTCAAGCGCTTCGGCGATGCCCCGCCGGCGCTCGACCACATCGACGGCGAAATCCTCGGCGGGCGGATTACCGGGCTCGTCGGCCCTGATGGCGCGGGAAAGACCACGCTCATCCGATTGATGACGGGGCTGATGGTGCCGGACGCCGGCAAGGTCGAGGTTCTCGGCTTTGACACGGTGACCAACGCCGCCGACATCCAGGCGGCGATCGGCTACATGCCGCAGCGCTTCGGCCTCTATGAGGATCTTTCCGTTCAGGAGAACCTGAACCTTTACGCCGATCTGCGCGGCCTGCCGCTCGCCGAGCGTCCGGCGACATTCGACGAACTGCTCGAATTCACCGACCTTAAGCGCTTCACCGCGCGCCTTGCCGGAAAGCTATCCGGCGGCATGAAGCAGAAGCTTGGCCTCGCCTGCGCGCTGCTGCGCAAGCCCCGTCTGCTCCTCCTCGACGAACCGGGCGTCGGCGTCGATCCGATCTCCCGCCGCGATCTCTGGAAAATGGTCGAGAACCTGACGGCCGAAGGCATCGGCGTCGTCTGGTCAACGGCCTATCTCGACGAAGCCGAGGCCTGTGACAGTGTTCTGCTGCTGAACGAAGGCAAGTTGCTTTTTGCCGGCAGTCCGGCCGAGCTGACCGCGCGCGTCGCCGAACGCGTCTTCAAGGTTTCGGGCATCGCGCATGGGCGGCGCCAGAAGCTCGCGCGCTTTCTCGATGACGACGATGTGGTCGACGGTGTCATCCAGGGTGAAGCGATCCGACTGGTGATGAAGCCCGACACCAAGCCACCGGCACCGGACGATGGCTCGTCGGCGCCTGCGGTGACGACCACGCCTCCCCGCTTCGAGGATGCTTTCATCGACATGCTCGGCGGCGGTCCCGGTGGTCGCTCGAAATTGGCGGAAACGCAGACACCTTTCACAGTGGAAGACAGCAAGCCCGTCATCGAGGCCCACGGCCTGACGAAACGCTTCGGCGACTTCACCGCAGCTGACGACATCACCTTCGACATTCCACGCGGCCAGATCTTCGGACTTCTCGGCCCCAACGGCGCCGGCAAATCGACGACGTTCAAGATGCTCTGCGGTTTGCTGAAACCCTCGGCCGGCGAAGGCCGCGTTGCCGGCTTTGATCTCCGCCGCGATGCGGCCGAGGCACGCAATCGGCTCGGCTACATGGCGCAGAAGTTCTCGCTCTATGGCGACCTCAGCGTCGCGCAGAACCTCAGTTTCTTCGCCGGTGTCTACGGGCTTTCCGGCACGCGCAAGCGCGAACGCATCCAGCTGATGACCGATATCTTCGCCTTCGGCCGTCTTATCGACATGTCGGCCAAGGATTTGCCGCTCGGGCTCAAGCAGCGGCTGGCCCTTGCCTGTGCCGTGCTGCATGAGCCGGAAGCACTGTTTCTCGACGAACCTACCTCCGGCGTCGACCCCATCACGCGGCGCGAATTCTGGACCCACATCAACGGGCTGGTCGAAAAGGGCGTCACAGTGCTCGTGACCACGCACTTCATGGACGAGGCCGAGTATTGCGATCGCATCTCCCTCATCTATCGCGGGAAGTCGATCGCGCTCGGCTCGCCGGATGAGTTGAAGGCCCAGGTCGCCAGCGACAAGCTTCCGGATCCGACGATGGAGGATGCCTTCATCGCCCTGGTTCAAGGTTCGGAGGAAAAGGAGGCAGCATGAGCGCGCAGTCCTCAACCATGGAAAGCCGGGCCGCTCGGGCCAGGCGCTTTGCCGCGCTGGTTCGCAAGGAAAGCTACCAGATCGTTCGCGACCCGAGCAGCATCCTGATTGCCTTCGTGCTGCCGATGATTCTGCTCTTTCTCTTCGGCTACGGCGTATCGCTCGACACGACGCAGACCCGCGTCGGGCTCGTCATCGAAGAGGAAGCGCCGCTGACGCGAGACCTCGCCGCCGGTTTTCAGGCGTCGCGCTATTTCAAGGTGACGGTCGGTCGCGACCGACGGGATTTCGAAGAGGATCTGGTGCTCGGTCGCGTGCGCGGCATTGTCGTGATCCCCGCCGGCTTTACAGCGGACTATTCTGCCGGACGCCATCCGACGGTGCAGGTGCTCGTCGATGGTTCCGATCCCAACACCGCCAACTTCGTGCAGAACTACGCGCAGGCGACCCTTGCCAACTGGGAGCGCCAGCGTTTGAGCGAAGGAGCCGGACGACCACCCGCTATTTCGGCCGAGCAGCGCTTCTGGTTCAATCCGGAGCTGACCAGCCGAAACTTCCTCGTACCCGGATCGATCGCCATCGTCATGACGCTGGTCGGCACACTGCTGACCTCACTTGTCGTTGCCCGCGAATGGGAACGCGGCACGATGGAGGCGATGATGGCCACCCCCGTCTCGGCCGCCGAACTCTTGGCCGGCAAGCTGCTACCCTATTTCATCCTTGGACTGACCTCGATGACGCTGTGCGTGCTGCTTGCCGTCTTCCTCTTTGGCGTCCCCTTCCGCGGCTCCGTCGCAGCGCTCTATGCGCTGTCGGCAACCTTCCTGATGCCGGCGCTCGGCCAGGGCCTGCTGATCTCGGCGGCGACCAAGAACCAGTTTCTCGCCTCGCAGCTCGCGTTGATCTCAGCCTTCCTGCCGGCGTTCCTGCTCTCCGGATTTCTCTTCGAAATCAACTCGATGCCGAGGGTCATTCAATGGATCACCTTCGTCGTGCCGGCCCGCTATCTGATCCCGAGCCTGCAGACCGTGTTCCTTGCCGGCGACATATGGCCGATGTTCACGCGTGCGATCGCCGTCATGCTCCTGATCGGCTGCGTATTCTTCGCGCTCGCTGCCCGCAGCACCCGCAAGAGGATTGGCTGAGATGTGGTGGACAAGACTGAAGGCGCTGATCGTCAAGGAATTGCTGGCGGTATTGCGCGACCCCAAGGGACGCACGGTGCTGATCGTCCCGCCGATACTGCAGCTGCTGGTGTTTTCCTATGCCGCAACGCTCGAAGTGACGAATGTCGACGTCATGGTGCTGAACCGCGACAATGGCCACTGGAGCCAGGACCTCGTTGAGGAAATCCAGGGGTCGCCGACTTTCCGCAGCATTCGCTTCACCAACAGCCCCGACGAGGTGCGCGCGGCAATCGACACGCAAACCGTCATTGCCGCGATCGAGATCGGCCCCACCTTCTCGCGCGAGATCGAAGCGAGCCGGCCTGCCGAAGTACAGGTCATCCTCGACGGGCGCCGCTCAAACGCGTCGCAGATCGTTGCCGGCTATCTGAGCCGCATCGTGGGAACGCTTGCCGCCGAAACGCCGGCCGGCAAGCGCATGGCTTCCGGCGCAGTCACCGTCGTCGCGCGTAACTGGTTCAACCCGAACCTCACCTATCAATGGTTCATGGTGCCGAACCTGGTCGCGAGCATAGCGCTTTTGATCGGCCTCATTGTAACTGCGCTGTCGATCGCCCGCGAACGCGAGCTCGGCACTTTCGACCAGCTCATGGTTTCGCCGCTTAGGACACATGAGATCCTGATCGGCAAGCTGATCCCACCAATGATGATTGGTCTCTTCCACATCACCATCTATATCCTGGCGGCAGTCTTCATTTTCGGGGTGCCGTTGCGCGGCTCGCTATTGCTGCTCTATGGCAGCGCGATCTTCTACCTCGCCTCCGTCGTCGGCCTCGGCCTCTTCATTTCAGCCCTTTCGATGACGCAGCAGCAGGCGATCCTCGGCGCCTTCCTTTTCATGGTGCCGGCGATGCTGCTCTCGGGCTTCGCGACGCCGATCGAGAACATGCCCACCTGGCTGCAGCCGATCACCTACATCAACCCGCTGCGCTATTTCCTCGTGATCGTGAAGGGTGTGTTCCTCAAGGACATTCCGGCGGTCGAGGTGGCGCGGCAGACGATCCCACTGTTTATGATCGCCATCGTCACCCTCTCGGCCGCCTCCTGGCTCTTCCGCCGTCGACTGGAGTAACCGGAGCAACTCCAGCCAAGGTGCGCAGTGGTTTTCCGGTCGGAGTACGCAATCGGCTCCTTCCGACCGGAAACGCTCTATTCCTTCAGGAAGCGCGTGATCGCAGCAATCTCGTTCTGGCGAATGTCATGTCCGCCGGAATGCCACTCCGTCTGCGTTACCGCACCCTGCCCCTGGAAATAGTCGGCCAAAGCCTGCGTCAGCGGCGCCGGGCAGATCGGGTCGCGTTCGCCGGCGGTGATCAGCACGCGACGGCCTTTGAGCGCCGGATTGTCCTTCGGCCGGAATGGGATCAGGGGGTGCATGAGCACCACCTTGTCGAAGACGCCTTTTTCGATGAGCACATTGGCGAGAATGTTCGCACCATTGGAATAGCCGAGGCCGATTACCTGCGAAGCCTGATGCTCCGTGGCCAACGCCTTTACGAAGCCGGCCATCTTTTCGGTAGCCCGGGCAAGATCCGCCATGTCATAGACGCCCTCACCCGTGCGCCTGAAGAACCTTGCC
>NZ_JAEPRP010000228.1:0-9630 GCF_016652895.1 Ensifer sp. SSB1 | reverse complement strand
ATCTTGGCGGCGGGGTGGGAAAGAATGGTCATGGTCTCAAGCCTTTCAGGGTTTGGCGTTTTCCAATGATCCCGTCGGGCGAACATGCATGCGCGCAAGGCCCCGTCGCGGGGTCCCACGTTTCTGCTTGCTCTCTTCCATCCGGACTGTGACCGTCGGCTCCGGAATTTGACCGGATCTGCTGACCCCCAGGGTGAAACCCTGAGGCGCTCGCGGGCTTCGGCCTTTCGACCGCTACCGCCGGTGGGGAATTTCACCCCGCCCTGAGAACAACGCGACTATATAGCGCCACCGTGCGCGGTCAAACGCACGGTGCGACGAAAATGCCGGAAATCACGACAGAATTTTCCAGGGTTTGCAGCCATCGGAAGAAATCGTTCCGATGGCTTCTGTCGGCTTACTCGCGGATGACCAAGAGGTCCTTGGCGGCGAAGCGCAGCGTGACGTTGTCGCCGGAAACCGGCGGGGCGACGCCCGGATTGTTGAACATGTCGAAGGAGATGACGTCGCCGCCGACACGCAGCCGCGTGCGGATGACCGAGCCGAGGAAGCTCGTCGAGACGACTTCGCCGGCGAGCGACGTATCGCCTTTGGCACCTTCGGCGATCGAGCCTGCTTCGGGGCGCAGTGCCAGCGAAATGCTGTCGCCACCCTTCATGCCGGCAATCGGATCCTTCAGCGCCACCTGCTGGTTGCCGATCGTCACGGCGCCCGAGGCGGGGTCTGCCACCTTGCCCTCGATGATGCTGAGCGTACCGACGAAGGACGCCACGAAGCGTGTCGCCGGCGTGTTGTAGATCTCGAAGGGGGTGCCGATCTGGTCTGCGCGGCCGCCGTTCATGACGACGATGCGGTCGGAGATCGACAGGGCTTCTTCCTGGTCATGGGTGACGAAGACGGTGGTGATGCCGAGCTGCTGCTGGATCTGCCTGATTTCTTCGCGCAGCGACACGCGGATCTTGGCATCGAGCGCCGAAAGCGGCTCGTCGAGCAAGAGCACCTGTGGCTTGACCGCAATGGCGCGGGCAAGGGCGACGCGCTGCTGCTGGCCGCCGGAGAGCTGGTAGGGGAAGCGGTCCGCCAGATGATCGAGCTTGATCAGCCCGAGCATCTGCTTCACCCTTGCGTCGATCTGCGACTTTTCGGTGCCGGCGATCTTCAGACCGAAGGCGACATTGTCGTGCACGTTCATGTTGGGGAACAGCGCATAGGCCTGGAACACCATGCCGATGTTGCGCTGGTTTGGCTTCAGCGAATTCTGGTCCTTGCCGTTGATGACGATCTGCCCGCTGGTCGGCGTCTCGAAGCCGGCGATCATGCGCAGAACCGTCGTCTTGCCGCAGCCGGACGGTCCAAGGAACGAGACGAACTCGCCCTTTTCGATGTTCATGTTGAAATCGTGCACGACCTGAACCGGGCCGAAGGACTTCTTGATGCTGGTGAGTGAAAGGAAGCTCATGAGTGCGGTCCTCAGGCCTTGGGGGGCGCGCTTCTTTGGAAGCGCGAGACGAGCTGGATGAGGCCGAGGCAGCCCCAGGTGATGCCAAATGCGATAACGGCGAGTGCTGCCGGCTCATAGGCGCGGTTGGCGCCGAGAAGCTGCATGTACGGGCCGAAGGCCGGGCGGTTGAGAAGCGCTGCCATGGTGAACTCGCCGATGACGATGGCGAAGGTCAGGAAGGCGCCCGACAGAACCGCGACGAGCACGTTCGGCAGGATGATCTTTGCCAGGATCGTCGCCCATCCGGCGCCAAGGCTCTGAGCGGCCTCGGTCAAGGTGGCAACGTCGATGGTCCTCAGCCCCGTATCCACGGCGCGGTACATGTAGGGCAAAGCGAGTGTTGCGTAGCCGAACATCAGGAGGATGTTGGTGCCCGTGAGCGAACCCGTCAGCGGCAGCCAACTCGAGGTGTTGTAGAGCCGGATATAGCCAAAGACGATGACGATGGCCGGGATGACCAGCGGCAAAAGCGTGATGAACTCGATAACGGGACGCAGGCGCGGCAGCTTGAGGCGGACCCAATAGGCGGTCGGCACGACGAGCAGAACGCCGAAGATGATGGTGAACAGCGCCTGCATCACCGAATAGGTGAAGGTTTCCTGGAAGCGCGGGTCGCTGAAGACCTTGCCATAGGCGTCGAAGGAATATTCGCCGCGGCGCATCTTCAGCGAAAAGTTGGTCATGCCGATGAGCGGCAGGGTGAAATAGAGGAGGCCGAAAACGAGGGCTCCCCAGGCCCAGATCTTCTTCATTTCAGCCACCTTTCGCTGCGGGACCGAAGCCAGATGTAGATCGCGTTGGCGATGCCGGTGACGACGATCATGCCGAAGGCGAGGGCGTAGCCGAGATGCGGATTTCCGAGCACGTCGCCGCGGATCTGCGCAAAGAGCAGGATAGGCACGATGGAGAGCGACGAGCCGGTGAGCGCGATGGCAGTGGCCACGGCGCCGAAGGCATTGGCGAAGAGCAGCGCCAGCGTACCGAGCAGCGACGGCAGCAGGATCGGGAAGGCGACCATGCGCCAGTATTGCAGGCCGGTGGCGCCAAGAATTTCGGCGGCCTCGCGCCATTCGCGCTTCAGGCCGTCCAGTGCCGGCGTGATAATCAGAATCATCAGCGGGATCTGGAAGAAGAGATAGGTGACTGTCAGCCCCCAGAAGGAGAGAAGGTTGAAGCCGAGCATTCTCAAGTCGAAGCCGAAGTTCGAGCGAAGAAAAACGGTGACGATACCGACCGGGCCGAGGGTCGCGAGAAACGCGAAGGCGAGCGGCACGCCGGCGAAGTTGGAAGCGACGCCGGAAAAGGTCAGGAGCGGTCCGCGGATGCCTTGCGGCAAGCCGCCGAAAACGATGGCGGACGCCATGGAAAAGCCGATCAGGCAGCCGAGAAGCGCCGAGGCGATGCTGATCTTGATGGAGATCCAGTAGGCCGCAAGGATCGAGGGCGTGAACAGGCCCCGGATGTTGTCGAGCGTGAAGCCGCCATCGGGCGTCTGAAACGCGCCGACCACGATCTTCATCGTTGGCAGAAGCAGGAACAGCGTCACGAAGGCGGCAAAGGGCAGGATGCCCAGCCAGTGAAGCGGTAGGCGACGCGCCGGCGGGCTGGCGTCGGGTTTAGCAGATGACATTCCGTTCGCGCCCCTGAAGCCGCGTTATCGACGCGGGCGTTATAGATTGTTGCAAGCGAGAAGCGGGATGCAGACGGAAACCGCACACAGATTCCAGATCTCGCTCCAAAGACTTGAATTTCTTACGAATAACCTATGCGCCCCGGTCGGAAAACCGGCCGGGGCGACATGTCTGTGGAAAGGCTTACTGGACGTTCGCGCCGACGACGGCATCCCAGCCACCGGTGACTGCGGCCTTGTTGGCGTCGACTTCTTCGAGCGTCGGGAAGTAGGCCTTTTCATAGGCTGCTGCCGGCGGCAGGGCGTCGATCAGTTCCTGCGGAACCTTGCCGGCCTTGACCATGGCGTTGAAGCGGGTCGGGTGGCAGAAGCCCTTGAGCCAGCCCAGCTGACCTTCGTCGGAGTACAGGTGTTCCATCCACAGCTTGGCAGCGTTCGGGTGCGGCGCGTAGGCCGAGATGCCCTGGACGTAGACGCCGGCGAGAACGCCGCTGGCCGGAACGACGACTTCGGTCGGCGGGTTGCCGTTCAGCGTCTTTGCCCAACCGAGTGCGTTGTAGTCCCAGGCGACGACGATCGGGGTAGAGCCCTGGGCGAGCGTGCCGGACTTGCCGATAACCGGAACGAAGTTGCCGTTCTTGTTCAGCTCGGCGAAGTAGCCGAGACCGGCTTCACCGGCTTCCTTGCCCGACTTTGCGCCCTTGGCGAGGCCGGCGGCGAGAACGCCGAGGATCGCCTGGTTCGAGGCGCGCGGGTCGCCGGCGAGAGCGACCTGACCGGCATATTCCGGCTTCAGGAGGTCGGTCCAGTCCTTCGGTACGTTCTGGACGAGGTCCTTGTTCACGAGGAAGGACATCACGCCGTAATAGTCGCCGTACCAGTAACCTTCGGCGTCCTTGACGCTGTCCGGGATCTCGTCCCAGGTGGAGACCTTGTAGGGCTGCAGCAGGCCTTCGGCCTTCATCTGCGGGCCGAAGGCGAGGCCGACGTCGACAACGTCGGGAGCCTGCGGGCCCTTGTTGTCCTTGTTGGCCTTGACGGCTTCGACTTCGTCAGCCGAGCCGGCGTCCGGGTTCAGTTCGTTGACCTGGATTTCCGGATACTTGGCCTTGAAGGAAGCGATGACGTCGCCATAACCGCACCAGTCGTGGGGCAGGGCGACCGTGGTCAGCATGCCTTCCTTCTTGGCAGCTTCGATGAGCTCGGCGCTCGGCTCGGCAGCGGCAATTGCGGTCGTCGCCAGGAAAATGGCGGTGGAGAGCGAAAGCAGGCGTTGGGTTTTTGAAATCACTGGGGTTCTCCTTATGGGTTTAGTCAAATTCGTGGTGTTTCAGTCGATTTCGGCGAAGCTGTTAAAGAGGTGCGATGAAAGTAATGTGACAGTGGTTTTTCCGTTCGCGCCGCCTATGTCGTTGGAAGAACATTTCTTTTTCGATGCTGGCGGCTCACTGTCGCATAACTGTATGAATTTCCGTGAACAGGTCGGCGAGCACTCCTAGACGGGTTTGCGAAAGATGCGGGTGGAATCGAACAGGCCTTCGAGCGTCTTCATTCGGTCCCGGGTCTCCTCCCAGTTCGAACTCTGTACGGCTTCGATCAGGGCTTCGATCAGGAACAGGATCACGACCGAGCTGTCCCAGGCCGACGGCACTTCGATCTGCGAACGGAACACCCGGGAGGCGGACTTGGCGACCGGCGACGTCCAGCGATCGGTGAACAGGATGATCTCGACGCCGCGCTCACGGGCGGACTTGGCGAGCGTCACCATTTCCTGTTCGTAGCGGCGAATGTCGAAGAGAATCAGCACGTCGCCCTGGCGCATGTCGAGCACATAGTGCGGCCAGGCGCTGGCATTGGAGGCGATCTCGATCACCCCGGGCCGGATGACCTGGAGGTGGGTGAAAAGATAATCGGCAAGGGCGTGGGTAATGCGGCCGCCAAGCAGGTAGATGCTGCGCTTGCGGTCGGCGATGAGGGCCGCGGCTTCGTCGAAGTCCTGCGGCTCGATCTGCGTCAGCGTTTCGCGCAGATTGCTGGTGATCGCATCGGCAAAACGGTTGAGCGTGTGGGTTCCCGGTGCGTTGGCTGCCCAGCGGTCGTGCTTGGTGATCGGATTGGAAATCGTCGCTTCCAATTCCTGGTGCAGCCTTGCCTGAAAATCCGGAAAACCGCGGAAACCGAGCTTCTGCACCATGCGCGCAACGGTCGGTGTCGAAACACCGGCGTTCTCGGCAACGGTGGTGATCGAGCCGAGTCCCGAAACGGGATAGTTGTCGAGAAGTGTCTCCGCCAGTTGCTTCTCCGCGCGGGTCAGCACGGTGAAGTGGGCGTTGATCACATCCGACACCGTTGTGGATGTCGCCTTGCTGCTCAAATTGTCTCCCCTGAACCGATCTAAAGCCGGTTTGTGACAGATTAAACATCGCTGTCACAATTGGAGTCAATCGCAATTTTGAAGAGATCGTTTCAGATTTTGATTGACACTTGCCAATCTCTGAAGAATTCTTTTCATTAACGAACGTCTAACGGGGCAAGAGGGGATGCCGGTGTTGACGCGACTTTTGACAGAAGCAGATGGCGATCCGGTTGCGATCGAAAACGCCTCGGGGAAGGGCGATATCGTGCTCGTCTGCGAGCACGCCTCGCGCCGGGTTCCAGAGCGCCTGGGTACGCTCGGGCTTACGGAGCAGGCGCTTGAAAGCCACATCGCCTGGGATCCGGGCGCGCTTGCCGTCGCCAGGCTTCTCGCCGCCAAGCTCGATGGGGCACTGATCTACCAGCGCTTTTCGCGGCTCGCCTATGATTGCAATCGCCCGCCCGAGGCGGAGGCTGCCATGCCGGTCCTCAGCGAAGTGTACGAGATACCGGGAAACCGGACGATGACCGAAGACGAGCGGCAGGCGCGGGTCGACGAAATCTATCGCCCATTCCACGATTCCGTCGCGCGCTTCGTTTCCGAGCGCAAGGCCGCCGGCAGGCCGCCCGTTCTCGTGACGATGCACAGTTTCACGCCCGTCTACTTCGGCAAGCCTCGGTCGGTCGAGGTCGGTATCCTGCACGACGCGGACAGTCGGCTGGCCGACCATATGCTCGTGGCTGCGACGAAAGGGCAGGTCGCCTTCGATATCCGCCGCAACGAGCCCTATGGCCCGGCTGACGGCGTCACCCACAGCCTGATCGAATACGGCGTCCACAACGGACTGCCGAATGTGATGATCGAGATCCGCAACGATCTCATTCGCAACGAAATCGGCCAAAGGGTCATGGCCGATTATCTGGAAGGATTGCTCCGCAAAGGCGCAGTGGCACTTTCAGCACAATAAAAGACCCTGGGGAGCGGCATGGCCGCGGTCCTGTTCCGGCTCGCCGGGACGGGTGGTTGATGGGACCCAGCCGCAATGGGGCGGCCTGGTCTGAAGAAATCAGGGGAAGAAAAATGTCAGACTACAGTGATTTGGACAAAAAGCAGGACATGAGTGTCTTGCACTCTATGGGCTACGCCCAGGAGCTCGAGCGGCGCATGAGCCAGTTCTCGAACTTCGCGGTGTCGTTCTCGATCATCTGCATTCTTTCTGGCGGTATCAACTCGTTGGCCCAGGCAACGGCCGGCGCGGGGGGCGCCGCGATCGGTATCGGCTGGCCGCTCGGCTGCTTCATTTCCTTCGTCTTTGCCGTCGCCATGGCGCAGATCAGCTCGGCATATCCGACTGCCGGCGGCCTCTATCACTGGGGCTCGATCCTCGGCAACCGCTTCACCGGCTGGCTGACGGCCTGGTTCAACCTGCTCGGCCTCGTCACCGTTCTCGGCGCGATCAACGTCGGCACCTACTACTTCTTCATGGGGTCCTTCGGTACGCCCTATTTCGGGCTTGAAGACACGACGCTGACCCGCATCATCTTCCTCGCGATCATCACCGGCGCCCAGGCGCTCGTGAACCACATGGGCATCGGCCTGACCGCGAAGCTCACGGACTTCTCCGGCTACCTGATCTTCGCGACGTCGATCCTCCTGGCTCTCGTCTGCCTCGTCGCCGCCGACAGCTACGACATCGCGCGCCTCTTCACCTTCTCCAACTATTCCGGCGAGGCCGGCGGCAACGTCTGGCCGGAAACCTCGGGCACCTGGGTGTTCCTGCTCGGCCTGCTGCTGCCGATCTATACGATCACCGGCTACGACGCTTCGGCGCACACTTCGGAAGAAACCGTCAAGGCGGCCCATTCGGTACCGCGCGGCATGGTCTCCTCCGTGCTCTGGTCGGCACTCTTCGGCTACATCATGCTGTGCTCGTTCGTGCTGATGATCCCGAACATGGATGAAGCCGCCAAGCAGGGCTGGAACGTATTCTTCTGGGCGATGGAAGCTCAGGTCAATCCGATCGTCAAAGACGTCCTCTATCTCGCCATCCTCGTCAGCCAGTGGCTGTGCGGCCTAGCAACGGTCACCTCGGTGTCGCGCATGATCTTCGCCTTCTCGCGTGACGGCGGCCTGCCGGCCTCCAAGGCGCTTGCCAAGGTGAGCCCGACCTACCGCACGCCGGTTGCCGCGATCTGGACCGGCTCGATCCTCGCCGTCCTGTTCGTCTGGGGCTCGTCGCTGGTCTCCATCGGTGAAACGCCGGTCTATACCATCGTCGTTTCGTGCACCGTCATCTTCCTGTTCTTCTCCTTCGCGATCCCGATCACGCTCGGCCTGTTCGCCTGGGGAACCTCGAAGTGGGACAAGATGGGCCCGTGGAACCTCGGCGAGAGCATGTTCAAGCTGTTCGCAGTCTTGTCGATCATCGCCATGGTGCTGATCTTCATCCTCGGCGTGCAGCCGCCGAACGACTGGGCGCTCTACATCACCGTGGGCTTCCTGGTGCTGACCGGCGCGGTCTGGTTCGGCTTCGAGAGCCGCCGCTTCCGTGGCCCGCCGATCGGTGACGAAGTGGCACGCCGCCAGGCGGAGATCGCCGCCGCAGAAAAGGCCGTCGGCCAGATCTGATCAACGACAAGAGGGCGGAAGCGCGACCGCGACTTCCGCCTTTTCTTTGGGGCCGGAACGAAATCGAAAGGCAATGTGCGCGGTATCCGGCCCGCATCCCGCGCCAAACAATTCGAGCTGATCACGTTCACGCGGCCAAAAAATATCGTGACCTCAAGGGAACGGCCGCGTGACAAAACATGGGATGGAAGTTGATGAGCTATACGTTTGATGAGTTGAAGGAAGACGTCGCCGCCGGCCGCATCGATACGGTGCTCGCCTGCCAGGTCGACATGCAAGGCCGGCTGATGGGCAAGCGCTTCCACGCGCAGTTCTTCGTCGACGGCGCCTGGAAGGAAACGCATAGCTGCAACTACCTGCTTGCGACCGACATGGAGATGGAGACCGTTCCCGGCTACAAGGCGACGAGCTGGGAAAAGGGCTACGGCGACTATACGATGAAGCCGGACCTTTCGACGCTTCGCCGCATTCCCTGGCTCGAAGGCACGGCGCTGGTGCTCTGCGACATGCTCGACCACCACACCCACGAGGAAGTGCCGCATTCGCCGCGCGCAATCCTGAAGAAGCAGGTGGCCCGGCTCGAGAAGATGGGCCTCAAGGCCTATATGGCGAGCGAGCTCGAGTTCTTCCTCTTCGACCAGTCCTATGACGATGCCCGTCAGTCCGGCTATCGCGACCTGCAGCTCGTCAGCGGCTACAACGAGGACTACCACATCTTCCAGACCACCAAGGAAGAGGATGTGATGCGGGCGATCCGCAACGGTCTCCAGGGCGCCGATATCCCGGTCGAGAATTCGAAGGGCGAAGCATCGGCCGGCCAGGAAGAAATCAACGTGCGCTACGCCGACGCGCTGACGATGGCCGACCGCCATGCGATCATCAAGAACGGCTGCAAGGAGATCGCCTGGTCACGGGGCAAAGCGATCACCTTCCTCGCCAAGTGGAACTATTCGGCCGCCGGTTCGTCTTCGCACATCCATCAATCGCTCTGGAGCCTCGACGGCAAGACCTCGCACTTCTTCGACGAGGGCGGCAAATACGGCATGTCCGAGATGATGCGCCACTATGTGGCGGGGTTGCTCACCCATGCGAGCGAGATCACCTATTTCCTCGCCCCCTATATCAACTCCTACAAGCGCTTCATGGCCGGTACCTTCGCCCCCACCAAGGCGGTCTGGAGCAAGGACAACCGCACGGCCGGCTATCGCCTGTGCGGCGAGGACACCAAGGCGATCCGCATCGAGTGCCGCGTCGGCGGCTCCGATCTCAATCCCTATCTCGCCTTTGCCGCTTTGATCGCGGCGGGCATTTCCGGTATCGAGAACAAACTTGAACTGGAAGCGCCCTTTGTCGGCGACGCCTATGGCGGCAAGGACGTGCGCGAAATCCCGCGCACGCTGCGCGATGCCACTTCGGCGCTGAGCGAATCCAAGATGCTGCGCGCTGCCTTCGGTGACGAAGTCATCGAGCACTACGCGCGGGCCGGACGCTGGGAACAGGAAGAATACGACCGTC
>NZ_JAEPRP010000227.1:0-9648 GCF_016652895.1 Ensifer sp. SSB1 | reverse complement strand
CCGCCGGTCGGTCAGGAACTCCTTCAGGTAGCGGCGCATCGAGGTGTAGTCGGTATCGTCGGGCGTACCGAGATTGACCAGCAGCACTCCGATGCCGCCGTGTTTGATATTGGGGTGGCTGGCAGGCTTTTTAACCATCACATTCCGTTCTATTAATTTCCCAATCGAAATACGCACGGAATATGGAACGGATCACCGGCGACGGAAAATTCTGAATAGACAAAAGAATGCCATTCTCGTCAAAAGCTCCCAGCAGGAACCGGAGATTCAGCATGCGCCCGCTCAAGCGCTCGACAACCCGCATGCCGGCTACCGCGGAAAAGCTTGCGAATACACCGTGAACATAGGTTCGCGTTCACCCCGCGCAGGCGCGCAAGTTTCGATACCGATGCGCCGGGTTCAGGGCAAGCCGCAACAAGGCGATCTTTCGAACTTTGATCAAAGCGGCGTCTTCCATTTCGACAGCCCCACAGCGAGTTTTTGACCCGCATCCATACTTGGTGTCCACCTCGTAGGTGGACACCTCATGCCAAGCGCGATGACACCGGTGTTCCGAGCTGGAAATGGTCTTACGCATCGCAAAGCGAACGAAGAGGCCTTGGCGATCGGCAACGTTGTGCAGCACCTGCACGTCCTGCAAGCCATGCGAATGTATGTGATGGATCGGGGCCTTTCGCGGTGTGGACGAGGACTTTGACCATGCGCCAGACTTTGGAAGCCTTGAAATGCACTCCGGTGGCGCCGATATCATAGGGTCTGCTAAGGACTACCTCCCATCTCTTCGTCTGACGGTGACGGTTACGCCTCTCTCCTTTCCCAGCTTAAGGAGCGAATCCGATCAGCGCGCCTCAAGGGGGCCGTTGCTGTCAACCGAGAACTCATTCTACTCTATTGAGGCATTCGGCTGCGAGATCTTGGCGCGTCAGAACGTTGAGGGATGGGGCAGCCGCGTCATCGATCGGCCCGCCGCAGACCTTCGGCGCGATTTCCCTGAAATGGCGGGGCCTTTCGCCACGAAACCTCATATATATGCGCGCCTTTGCTGAGGCGTTCCCCGACGACCAAATCGTGCAACAGCTTGTTGCACGATTGCCCTAGGGCCATAACGTAAAACTCCGGATCGCAACTGCGTGAAGAGAGGCCGCGTTGCGAATGCCGCCTCGATACAACTCGATCAATCTGGCTCCCATCCGTTCGGCTTCTGGAGATGCCGGCAACAGCAGACGTTCTCTTAGAATGCGATCAAGGACCGCCCGTACCTCATCGAGTTTGAGTGAGCCAACGGAGCTGCGGAAAAGAAGCCTCGGCCCAATTTCCCAATAGGAGGCGGTTCCTGTGAGCGGAACTCGTAGCGTCGTAGTCGCGCGTCTATAATGCGTGTTTGGGGTGAGTGACGTCTCTCTCATGCGATGGTTTCGCGGCTGGCTTCGCCTTCGTGCAGCCTCCCACCATCGAACGTCGAAACATCGCGGGTCCCGCCTATGATGTGCGAGCCGCATCTCGTTCTGCAGCCAAAGTTCAATCTCCCCGGTGGGATCAATACTGTCGATTTCTATCAACGCCTGCTCGATTGAAAATGTCACAAGCGTATCTGCGCCGGTTCGGTCATTGCGCAGCGACGACGCGAAAGCGCGCAAGCCTTGCAATAATTGTGGCACAGTGACTGACGCCTGTCGTCGCATGGCAAGATCCTTTTTCAGTCCACAAACGCTCCGGGAAGCGACTGGTTCCTGTGTCGCTGGCTAAAAGCTAATTGCCGACTATACTGATGCATTGACCTCGGACCCGCGGGACTTTCCACCGGCCCCTGTGTTGGCTGGAGCCAAATTCCCCTCCCTGGATTACCGATAGTGGGGATGCGGCATGTCACAACAGGAAGCTACCGAAAATGATAACAATACCTTGTCGTCGGCGACCTGAGATCAACCGCTGATCTTGGTGGTTGATGATGAGTTCCTTATGGCGGTTGAGATCCAATCCGTCCTGGAGAAGGCGAATTTTCGCGTGCTAGGGCCCGCCGCCGATGCTGCCACCGCGCTTGACCTCATCATCCACAAACAGACAGCAGCCATACTCGATATCAATCCGTTGGGAGGAATAACTACCATTCCCGTGGCAGAGGCACTTTCCCAGGTCGGTGTGCCTTTCGAAATCTACAGCGCCGCCGAGGACGAGGGGTGAACGGTTACCCTGCATTCATCGGACGCCCATCGATCACGAAACCCGCGCAGCCACACGAGCTTGTCAGGTTACTACGGCAGCTCCTTCAGCCGATGCTATAGAGCTTTCGGATGAAAGAATATTGGCAATGAAGAGATGGCGCTACCCCGGCATGTCCCGCCTCCGGCAGTCGTCTCTATTTTCGCCGACCAGCTTTGCATCGACCCTGCGGTGTTCAGGCTCTATGCCCAACGGAAGGAAACACGTCGCGAACATGCGCGCGAGATCGTCGCAGCGTTGGACCTTCAGCCTGTGGGCGAGCGACTATCGCACGCTGGTCACCGTGGCTGCGCGTGAGGCGGCACGCCGACAGGCTCATCGCGTATTGATCCGGGGCCTGGAGCAATCTTCTATCGAAGCGCTTGGTCAACTGCTCACTGAGCCGGCAGTCAATCGGAGCCACCTCGGCTGGATCGCGGAGGCGCCTGAAGAAGCGAAGCTGGAAGACCTCAAGGCCCGATCGCCCGCCTTGAAGTTCTCCGTACGACCGCTATTTCCGATGAACGTCGCAAGCGATCCATGCAAACCGCTGTGGTATCATCGCGCGGGACGGGCGCGTTGTGGATGCACGCGAGATACGACGCCTGAAATCCTGTCGCTGCGTCGCGCCAATTCTGTTTGTGCTTCTGCTTATTTGTATCGTCGTATCAACAAGCGTCGGCGATCTCTTCCGCTTTACCGAGCCTGCCCATAGGAACGCCCTGCATCAATGCATCCATCGCATCGGGCTGAGTTTCAAGCATTCTCGTTACCATGGGTGTCTCGATGATGCCGGGGCAGATGGCGTTGAGCCGGCTTCCCTTGGCGGCGTATTCGAGCCCCGCGCTCTTGGTCAGACCAACTACGCCGTGCTTCGCGGCATGATAAATCCCGCGTTCCGCGATACCGACCAATCCACCAAGCGAAGCCGGCGGCTCCTCCCGGGGAAATCCGGTTGAGGCTGAAAGCCTCACCAATCTCAAAATGAACCCACCAGGCGCCCGTCAGCGCAGTCTGCCAGTCCGCTAAGGCAATCCGCGAACGACATCGCAAGGTTCCAGAGGACACACTCTGGGACGGGAGGCGCGGCTCGCGGACGCGGTGAGGCGGTCACATTTTATCAATTTGGGGAACTTGTTCGCGACGGCGAGAATTTGGATTGACGGCCGCTTCCAACCGCGCCCGCGCATGCGCGATATCTGCAACAACGGAGACGGCGAGTGCGCATGCATCCCTTGCTTTGTCGAAGATGCCTATCGGCGCCTTGATACGGGCAAGCACGCTATCCGGTTGCCCGCACGCGAGCAGGGCCTCGCAACGCTTGGTATGTGTGCGACGACTGCCAAGGGCGCCAATGTAGAAAGCGTCTGACGCCAGCGCCGTGGTCAGCACTGGTAATTCACGGTCGACATCGTGAAACAGGAGAGCGACCGCCGTGTCAGCGTCCAATTCGTCTGGCGCCGGCACTTGGCCACGTTCAAGCTCGACTATTTCGTAGCCCGCCGCGACGGCAACGCGGGCGAGTGCTCCTGCCTCCAGCGGCGTGCCGGCAACGACGATCCGTGGCTTGGCCCTATAGGCCCGCACAAACCACTCGCCATCCCAGCCGCTTGCTCCTTCGCCCTTCAGCAAAGAGAGCGAGTGCTTGCCCGGATGATAGCGCAGACACACCGGCGTGCGGCGATCAAGGGCGATCAACACCTGGCGCAAGACTGCGGCATCCGCCAACACGTGGATCGCAAGCGTGATGCCGCCGCCGCAGGGCAGGACGATATCGAAAAAGGGAGATCCTTCGCCAAGACGAAGGTGACGATCCATGCCTTTTCCAAGGGCAATCATCGCGTCTGCGGCGACGGCAGCTTCGGTGCAGCCACCCGAAACGAAACCGCAATAGAGACCGTCATCACGCACGACCATTTGCGCGCCAAGAGGGCGTGCCGCCCCACCGCGGATTTCGACAAGCGTTGCGAGGGCGACAGCGCGCCCCTTTTCAAGCGACTGAACGGCGAAGGCAAGGATATCAATCGCATCATCCGAGATGAAGGCCGCGCGGGGTTCTGGCGCCGGCGTCTGCGAAGCGGCGGCGATGCGGGCCGTCATGTCATTCCACTCCCTGCGATCCCAGCCAGCGGCGCACAACACCCGGATCGAGATCGAAGAGATCGAGCACCCGACCGACGGTGTGGTCGACCATGTCTTCGATGCTCTGGGGTTTTGCATAGAAGGCCGGGACAGGCGGATAGATGATGCCGCCCATTTCGGTCACCTGCGCCATGTTGCGGATATGGCCGAGATGAAGCGGCGTTTCTCTGAGCATCAGGACGAGACGACGGCGTTCCTTCAGCACCACGTCGGCCGCGCGGGAAATGAGGTTGTCCGTCGTGCCCGTGGCGATCTCGGCCAGCGTCTTGACCGAACAGGGCGCGACGATCATGCCGAGCGTTTTGTACGAGCCGGAGGAACAGACGGCGCCGATATCCTTGTTGGAATGGGTGGTCGTCGCCAGCGCCTCGAGATCCTGCCTGGAAAACGTCGCCTCGGCCGCAAGCGTGATGCAGGCGGCACGCGACATGATCAGGTGTGTCTCGATCTCGAGGTCACGCAGCAGTTCGAGGATGCGCTTGCCATAGACCACACCCGACGCGCCCGAAATGCCGACGATCATCCGTCTTGCATGGGTCATCGCCTATCCCACGCTTCTCAGGAGTGCTGCGGCGCGTACGCATGCCTCGTCGCTGATGCGAGCGCGCACGCCGTGGAAATTCAGGCCACGCGTCGCATCGAGCCCCATGCGTGAGGTCGTACCAATGCCGCTGGCGGAGGGGTCGAGCGCGTTGCCCGGCAGGCCCTCTATGATCACGACATCCTTATGCGGCTGGAAGTGGGTGGCAAGCGCCCAGAGTACCTCGCTGTCGCGGGTGATGTCGACGTCGGCATCCACCACAACGACGGTCTTCAAGTACTGGTCCCAACCCAAAAGCCCCTGCATGACCTGCCTCTCTTCCGAATCACGCGTATGTTTCATGGCGATATAGGCGTGAAAATGCGTGCCCGACGAGGGGTAGTGCACCGCGGTGATGGAGGGAAAGCGCGCCTTCAGCTTCTCCACCACCTCGGCCTCGCGCGGCACGCGGCCGAGATTGAGGTGTTCGGCCGAATTGCCGCCGGCCACGCTGACGAGGATGGCATCACGCCGGCGCATGACGGTTTCGACGGTGAAAAGGTTGTTGGTCGAGCGGTCGGAGGAATAGCCTGTGAACTCGCCGAAAGGCCCCTCCTCCACATGCGCCTCGGGATCCAGCACACCTTCGAGCACGATCTCGGCATGGGCGGGAACACGAATGCCGTATTTTGGCGTCCGCACCACCTGGAGCGGCTCGCCCATCAGGCCGCCAGCGACATCGCGTTCGTCCTCGCCGAAGGCGAGGCGGGCGGAGGCTGCGATCATGAAGAGCGGATGGCCGCCGATGACCATCGCGACCGGCATCGGCCTGCCCTTCTCCTTTGCCAAGTTCATCAGCCGCCAGAGGTGGCCGCGCGAATGCAGCGAGGTCGCGAGCGAATTCTTCGAATGGATCATCGCGCGATGGTAGCTGAGATTGCCGGCACCGGTTTCGGGATGCTCGCCGATGATGATGCCGCTGGTGATGTATTTCGCCCGATCCGTGTCGAAGTGCTTGAGCATCGGCAACGCGTCGAGATCGACGGCATCGCCCGAGATAATCTGTTCGGTGACCGGACCTTGCTTCAGGACTTCCGGCGTGAACGGCCGGTTGGCGCGCGCCTGGTAGGCCTCGTGCAGCCTGTCGGCGGTCGAACCGAGCAGACGGGCGATACGATCGCGTGAGGCAAAGATGTTGCAGAGTACCTCGCTGCCGACGCCGCTGACATCCTTCAGGTGCAGCATGGGATGTCGCCCCCGCTCAGCCAGGTTCCAGATCAGCGCTGTCGCATCCTGATCGTCTAAGACCTGTTGGTCGATGGTGATGACATCATCAGGGTGTTCCGCCCGGTAGTCGGCGAGGAAGCTGCGGACGTCTTGCTTGTGGTACTGGGTCATAACTCGGCCTCGGCGCGACTGGAGGGTGACGGCGCCCGGAATAGGCGCCGTCGTCTTTACTCAGGCAAATTCCTTGTGCTTGCCCGTGGCCCGGTCGACACCGGCATAGCTATCCTTCAGACGCGCCTGAGCGTCCCTCAGGTCACGCGGCGGGGGCGACGGGTCGATGCCGACGAGCTTGGCGATGTTGTTGCCGAGATAGCCTTCCAGATCGTCCTCGGAGAGGTTGATGCCGTGCGGCGGATCCTTGCAGAGCACTTCCAGTTCGCGCAGCCACATGCCCGGATCGTTTGGCGGGCTGTCCGTACCGAAGACGATCTTGTTCTTCGGCAATTGCTGCGCGAATTCCACGATGCGCGACTGGAAGCACCAGCCGGACTCGCAATAGACGTTCGGGGTATCCATCGCCATCCAGAAGGACTCGAACGAATAGTTGCCGCCGGTCTGGATGCCAAAGTGACCGATGATGAAGTTGACCATCGGAAACTCGCGGATGATCGGGTAGAACATCGTCGGGATGGTGTACGGGCCGTCGCCGGTGTGGATGAGCACCACGACGCCGAGTTCGGCGCACTTCCTCATCGCCGGACGCAACCAGTCGAGCGCGCGGTCGGGCCGATAGCCGTGCATGTTGGCGTGCAGCTTCAGCATCTTGAAGCCGTATTCCTTGACGTGGAATTCCAGCTCCGCCGCGCCGTTTTCAGGTCCCCAGCGCGGGTTGTAGTTGAAGTTGCCGATAAAGCGGTCCGGGTACTTCTGGCAAAGCTCGGCACAATAGGCCATGTAGTCGCGAATACCGTCGCGACCCTTGCGGTTGCCGTCGCGGTAGCCCGTGTTGCCCGGCGGCGGCTGGATGAAGCCCATGTCGATCCGGCGGGGCTTGCCGTTGATCATGTAGGGACCGTCCATCAGCTTGAGCATGCGCTCGCCGGTGAAGGGCTCGCCCGTGTGACGCCACGCCTCGTCGACGAGGTTGGTCGGGTGAAGATGGGTATCGATGATCATTGTTCACTCCGTTCAAGTTTACGCGGCAAGGGCGACGCCGTGCTGACGCAGATACGCCTCGGCTTCCTCGACGGTGGCCGGTGGTTTCGTCGCTTCCAGCCCGATCATGCGGGCGACGTTGTTGCCGAGGTAATCTTCGAGCGTATCCTCATCGAGGTTCAGGCCCTGCGGCGGCTCGTGGCAAAGGACTTCCAGGAGGTTGATCCACATGCCCGGTTCGTTCGGCGGCGTGTCGGAGCCGAAGAGGATCTTGTGCTTGGGCAGCACCTTGGCGAATTCGACGATGCGCGACTGCAGGCACCAACCGGATTCCACGTAGACACTCGGGGTGTCGAGCGCCATCTGCATCGGCTCGAACACATAGACGCCGCCGGTCTGAACGCCGAAATGCGCCAGGATGAAGTTGACTTCCGGAAACTCACGGATGATCGGGTAGAACTCCGTCGGGATCGAGTACGGACCGTCACCGGTATGGACCTTCACCATCAGGCCGAGATCCGCGCACTTCTTCAGTGCCGGTCGCAGCCAGTCGAGCGCGCGGTCCGGGCGGTAGGCGTGCATGTTCGCCTGCAGCTGGACCATCTTGAAATCGAACTCCTTGGCGTAGCGTTCGATTTCTTCGGCGCCGTTCTGGGTGCCGTAGCGCGGATTGTAGACAAAGCAGCCAAGGAACCGGTCCGGATGCTCGGTCACCATCTTTTCCGTGTAGGCCATGTACTGGCGGATGGCGGCCTTGCCTTCGAGATCCATCACCTCGTGAGTGTAGATGGTGTTGCCTTGCGGCGGCTGGATGAAGGCCTTGTCGATCCGGCGCGGCTTGCCGTTCACATAATAGGGGCCATCCATCATCTTCAGCAGCTTGTCGCCGGTGAACGGCGGTCCGTCGTGTCGCCAAGCCAGGTCCACCAGATCGGTGGGGTAGCAGCTCAGGTCAATAATCATAGTTTTCTCCTGTCGTAGAGGGTCCGGTCGATGCGGGGCCGCGCGATGAACGCCATGCCGGCCGAAGCCGGGCGTGGATCCGCGATCTCAGGAAATGCCGAAGACGGAGGAAACAGACCGGCGCATTAGCTCCCAGGGCGGGGCAACCGGGCGTTCCTTTGGTGATCAGCATCGACATCGCAGCCTCATCTTCCAACAGACGGTGAGCAATTGTCGGTGCTTCTACTCGCCTTCAAAAGAACCACTCCGCGCGATTTATGTCAACTCAAAAATATATCTAAGCCATTATTTTTAAATAGCTTTTTACGACATAAGCAGCAGCAACCGCCCGCGCTGGAGGGGCGCGGGCGGCTCAGACAGAAGGCTTACGCAAGCGCCGTCCGGCGTTGGAGACTCGCTGCTAAGGCACCAGGCATGCACGCAAGTTTCTGTCGATACTTTCGCGGTCGAGATTGCGGCCGATGAACACGAATTTCGACTTCCGTCGGTCTTCGCCCCAGGCGTGGTCCGGGCGGAAATCGACGAGCTTGTGCACGGCCTGAAGCACGAAGAAGCGGTCGTCGCCGGCAACGGATACGATGCCCTTCGTGCGAAAGATGTCGCCCCCGTGTTCGCCGAGATAGTTCTTCAGGAAACCGCCAAGCTTCTCGCCATCGAAGGCTTCGGGATAGACGAAGGAGTGGGATTTCACCGTCGCATCGTGCTGGTGTGGCCGCAGGGCGGGAGCGTGCTCGCGTTCATGGTCATGATGATGGTGGTGCCCATGGTCGTGGTGGGAGTGGTCGCAACATGGCTCCCTGCAATCATGATCATGATGATGGTCGGCGTCGTGATCGTCATCCATGTCGATGTCGAGGATTTCCGCCCGCTCGCGGACATAGGACGGCCGGAAGCCCTTGACCCCGAGAATGTTGGAGAGGTCCACCTTGCCGTAGCTGGAGCGCAGGATGGGCGCCGTCTGGTTGAGCCGGCGCAACGAGCTTTCCAGCGAGCCGAGGGCCTCCTCGCCGGCAAGGTCGATCTTGTTGACGAGGATGCGGTCAGCCGCGACGATCTGGTTGACCGCCTGGTTGTCGCTGCCGTCGAGCACCGGGTCATAGAGATGCTGGTCGATGTGCATTGCGTCCACCAGCGTCACGACGGCGTCGAGCTCCACTTCTTCGGCCACGCTGCGGTCGACGAAGAAGGCGGTGGCGACCGGCGTCGGGTCGGCAAGGCCCGAGGTCTCGACGATGATGTGGTCGAACTTGTCCTTATGGCTCAGGAGCTTCTTCATCACGTCGATCAGGTCATTGCGGACGTCGACGAAGCAGCAGATGCAGCCGTTCTGCATCTGGAAGATTTCCTCGTCGGAGGCGAGCACCAGGTCGCTGTCGACGTCCACCTCGCCGTATTCGTTCTCGATCACAGCGATGCGATGGCCGTGACGTTCGGTCAGGATG
>NZ_JAEPRP010000017.1:57286-63817 GCF_016652895.1 Ensifer sp. SSB1 | reverse complement strand
TGCGGGCGGCCTGAGCGACGATCGGGGCCGCACCGGTGCCGGTGCCGCCGCCCATGCCGGCGGTGACGAAGCACATGTGGGTGCCGTTGAGGTGGTCGATGATCTCATCGATGCACTCTTCGGCGGCCGCACGGCCGACTTCCGGCTGCGAACCGGCGCCGAGACCTTCGGTGACGGCGACACCCATCTGGATGATGCGCTCGGCCTTGGTCATGGTCAGAGCCTGGGCATCGGTGTTGGCGACGACGAAGTCGACGCCCTGGAGGCCTGCAGTGATCATGTTGTTGACGGCGTTGCCGCCGCCGCCACCCACACCAAAGACGGTGATGCGGGGCTTCAGCTCCGTGATATCCGGCTTCTGCAAGTTGATAGTCATTGTACCCGTTCCTTCTGTTTTCTGGCCGCCTTGCCGAGCCGACCAAATCTTTCAAAGTCCTAGTTTGTATTCACCCGGTTCCGTCCCTGTCGGAGCCGGGCAGCTCTACTCAAAAACTCTCTTTCAACCACTGGCCCATGCGGGCGATGCGGCCGTTGCCGGCGCCGAGCGCCGAGAACATGCCGCCGTGGGAGGCATGGGTCTCGAGGTCGGCGACCTGCGGATAGATCATCAGGCCGACCGCCGTGGAGAAGGCCGGGCCCTTGGCAGCCGCCGGCAGCCCGGAAACCCCGAGCGGACGGCCGATGCGAACATTGCGGGCGAGGATGCGGCGCGCCGCTTCCGGCAGGCCCGTGAGCTGGCTTGCGCCGCCCGTCAAAACGATGCGCTTGCCGACGATCGGGCTGAAGCCCGAGCGCTGGATACGATCGCGGATGAGTTCCAGCGTCTCTTCGATGCGAGCGCGCACGATGCGCGAAACGAGCGCGCGCGGCACATGCGTCGGCTGATCGCGGTCGTCCTCGCCGATCGGCGGGACGGAGACGATGTCGCGCTCGTCGGCGCTGTTGGGCAGCGCCGAGCCGTGCACGACCTTCAGCCGCTCGGCATCCTCGATGCGGGTCGAAAGACCACGCGCCAGGTCCGTCGTCACGTGATGGCCGCCAAGGCTGACGGCGTCGGCGTGAACCAGCTTGCCCTCGGCAAAGACCGAGATCGTCGTCGTGCCACCGCCCATGTCGATCGCCGCGCAGCCAAGCTCGACCTCGTCATCGACGAGCGCGGCAAGACCGCTGGCATAGGGCGTCGCCACCATGCCCTCGACCGAAAGGTGAGCGCGGTTGACGCAGAGTTCCAGGTTCTTGAGCGCCGCACGCTCGGCCGTCAGCACATGCATGTCGACGCCGAGAACGTCGCCGAACATGGCGAGCGGATCACGGATGCCGCGTTCGCCATCGAGCGAGAAGCCCGTCGGCAGCGAGTGCAGGATGGCGCGGTCGGAGCGCAGCGACTGCTGGCCGGCGGCCGACAGGACCTTGCGCAGATCATTGGCGTCGACTTCCTGGCCGCCGAGATCGATCGTCGCGGTGTAGACGTCGCTCTGCAGACGGCCCGCCGAAACGTTGACGATCATGCTGTCGATGGTAAGGCCGGCCATACGCTCGGCCGCATCGACGGCGAGCCGCACGACGCTTTCGACCGCATCGAGATCGGCGACGACGCCGTTCTTGACGCCTCGCGACTTCTGATGACCGATGCCGATGATTTCGACGTTGTGGGTGCGGTTGGGCAGGATCTGGCTTTCGGCGCGCGGCGTCAGCCGGCCGATCATGCAGACCACCTTGGTCGACCCGATATCCAGCACCGAGACGACATGAGACCGCTTCGAAGAAAGCGGCTTCAGGCGCGGCAGGCCAAAGCTGGAGGACCCGAACAAACTCATATCCGCCCCTCTTTCTTCTTCTCGGTCTCCTGCGCCTTCAGCATTTTGTCCCTCGCCTTCAAGGCAACTTCGCGCCGGGTCACTGCGTCCGGCGTCAACTGAACTGTGGTTCGATCTTGCAGTCTCAGATCCACGGCAGCGATGTCGCGCTCGAGGAGCTGGTGCTGGCTTTCCATGTCGGACAGCACCTGCATCGCCCGGGCAACGTCATGCTCCGGCAACTTGACGACGATGCCGTTGTCGAGACGCAGGTCCCAGCGGCGACCGGCGACACGGACGAAGGCCTTCACCCGCGAGCGGATCTCCGGCCAGCGGGAAAACTCGTCGTAGAAATCGGCGGCCGCCGTCTCGGCGTCACGGCCGACGAAGAGCGGCAGGGCCGCGAACTTGTTGTCGCGCAGCGGCGCAATCACGCTGCCGCTTCTTTCGATCAACGAAAGGTCGGAGCCGTGCTGCCAGATGCCGAACGCCTTGCGCTCGGTGAGGCTGACCTCGATCGTGCCGGGGTAAACCTTGCGAACGGTGACGCCCTGCACCCAGGGCATTTCCGCAATCAGTTTGCGCGCCTCGGCGATATCGAGCGCCACCAGCGAGGTCGTGCCATCGAGGCCGAGCTGCTGCAGGATATCGATCTCCGAGGTCTGGTCGTTGCCGGAAACCTTGACGTCCTCGATGGCGAAACCGGCGGCCGTGGTCGATGCCTGGGCGAAGTTCTGCGTGTGCCCGCCAAGCGACATGCCGTAAAAACCGGTGGCGGCAAAGAATACGAGCGCCGAGATCGTGCCCGTATGGGCGGGGAAGCGAATGCGGCCAGCCCCGAGACTGACCAGGAATCGAACGGCACGGCGCAGCGGACGCGGCAGCACGCGGCCACCGTCCACGTCGACGGCAGCAGCACCGTCGAGGTGACGAACCCTCTTGCCTCTTCTGCCCCTCAACGCAAACACGACGCTTCCTCCACCATCCAACTCAAAAACTCACCGAAACCATAGCCGGCATGCGCAGCCATTTCGGGCACCAGGGAGGTTGGCGTCATGCCGGGCTGGGTGTTGATTTCCAGCCAGATCAGCTCGCCCTCACCGGAGGAACTGTCATCGAAACGAAAGTCGGATCGGCTGACGCCGCGGCAACCGATTGCCTGATGCGCCTTCAGAGCGAGTGTTTGTATTTTTTGGTAAATATTTGGTGAAATCTGTGCCGGAATGACGTGGCTAGAACCACCTTTTACGTACTTGGAGTCGTAATCGTAGAAGGCGTGGCCCTGCGGAATGATCTCGGTTACGCCTAGCGCACGATCACCCATGACACCGCAGGTCAACTCGCGACCGGCAACATAACGCTCGACCATGATTCGGTCGCCATAGCGCCACTCGCTCGACGTCACCACCTGCGGCGGATGCGACTGATCTTCCTTGACGATGACGACCCCGAAGCTCGACCCCTCGCGGACCGGCTTGACGACATAGGGCGGCTTCATCGGATGCTTCGGGCCGAAAGCGTGACGATCCATCACCTGCGCGTCGGCGACCGGAATGCCGGAGGCGGCAGCAACGTGCTTTGCCTGCGCCTTGTCCATCGCGAGCGCGGAGGCGAGCACGCCGGAATGGGTGTAGGGAATTTCCAGATACTCGAGGATGCCCTGGATCGTGCCGTCCTCCCCGAACGGACCGTGAAGGGCGTTGAAGGCGACGTCCGGACGGAGTGCCGCCAGCACCTCTGCAACATTGCGATCGACGTCGATTCGGGTGACGCGGTAGCCGGCAGCCTCGAGGGCATCCGCACAGGCAGCCCCGGACGACAGGCTAACCGGTCGCTCCGAAGAAAATCCGCCCATCAGGACAGCCACATGCTTGCCGCTCATTCGAACCCCCAGACAATACGCCACTATCGCAAGGTTTCCTTGCGTCTGGCTGATTCCGGTTTTCGCGAGTCACCGGCGCCATTGAGGTCACTAGAACGGCATTATGGTTAACGAACCGTTTACTTTCGTTAACCTTAGTCGGGAAACGAAACACGCGCGGCGCCTGCGCATACACGGGCGAAAACGCATTTTAGCGAGAGATCAAAGGGTTGCGAAGTAATCCTGAATCGAATGCATAACAGGCAAAAAAATGAAAAACCCGCTGCGCAGGGCAGCGGGTTCCTTGCCTGACCGAATCCGAAGCCGGATTAGTCGTCGTCGCCGACGATCTTCCAGACGATGCCGGCGATTGCCGCACCGACGATCGGCGCCACCCAGAACAGCCACAATTGCTGAATGGCCCAGTCGCCGACGAAGAGCGCCTTGCCTGTTGAGCGGGCAGGATTGACCGACGTATTCGTGATCGGGATCGAGACCAGGTGAATAAGGGTGAGCGCCAGGCCGATGGCGATCGGTGCGAAGCCGGCAGGCACGCGGCCATGGGTGGAACCGAGGATGATGAACAGGAAGAAGAAGGTCAGCATCACTTCGGCGACGAGTGCTGATGTCAGCGAATAGCCGCCCGGAAATCGGCCTTGCCGCTCGCGATCAGATAGAGCGTGGCGGCGGCCGCGATCGCACCCAGTACCTGGGCTGTGACGTAACCGGCGAGTTTGTGTGCCGGAAACTTGCCGGCGACCAGCAAGCCCACCGAGACGGCCGGATTGAAATGCCCGCCTGAAATGCCGCCGACCGCATAGGCCATTGTGAGAACGGTTAGACCAAAAGCAAAGGAAACGCCGAGCAGGCCGATACCGATCTCCGGAAAGGAGGCCGCCTGGACCGCACTGCCGCAACCACCGAAAACGAGCCAAAATGTACCGAGAAATTCCGCTGAAAGCCTTTTGAACATGCATTCGCTCCTGAAAAACGAAGCCGATCGCTTCGGTTTTCGAGAGTTTGCCACAATTCGGTTGAGCGCTCGCCACAATACCCGCTGTAGATGAGATTGGCTTCAAATTCACAAGTCCGCAAAGGACTCGGCTTCAATCTGATGGCCGTCCTCATAGAGGACATAGCCAACCCTTGCGGCTTTCTGGATCTCAATGACAATGCCATGTCGCGTGAGCAACGCGGCGACTGCGAAGGCCTTGTCCAGATGATCCCTGGCCGCCGGCTTAAACCAGCTGAGACCATTATTGTCGCGCCGGTGGGTCCCAATGTTCGCCGTACCGGACAGCTTGCAACAGAGGCAATCTCGGCCAATGCGCGGGCAGCCATGCATGAGCGGAACAATGCTGCGCACGATGCCGCGATCGTTCGCATATCTTACGATATTAGGGTTTCGTCATGCCAAAACTTGCGTTAAGACGCCCATGACCGCCTCCCAAGACGGCCTCACATCCATATCAGGAATTATGATAATGACAGACGCGACAACCACCCTGTCGCCGAAGAACAATGCGTCGAAGCACGCGGCAGTGAACTCCCCTGCCCGGGTGCTGTTCGCAAGCCTCGTCGGCACGACAATCGAATTCTTCGACTTCTACGTATACGCCACCGCCGCGGTTCTCGTTTTCCCGCACCTCTTCTTCCCCGGCGCCGACCCGACCTCGGCAATGCTGCAATCCTTCGCGACCTTCTCGATCGCCTTCTTCGCCCGTCCCTTCGGCGCCGTGGTCTTCGGCCACTTCGGCGACAAGGTCGGCCGCAAGGCGACGCTGGTGGCGGCGCTGATGACCATGGGCATCTCCACCGTCGTCATCGGCCTCCTGCCGACCTATGCGACGATCGGCGTCGCAGCCCCGCTGCTGCTGGCACTGTGCCGCTTCGGCCAGGGCCTCGGCCTCGGCGGCGAATGGGGCGGCGCCGTCCTGCTCGCCACCGAGAACGCGCCCGAGGGCAAGCGCAGCTGGTACGCCATGTTCCCGCAGCTCGGCGCGCCGATCGGCTTCATCCTCTCGGCCGGCACCTTCCTCATCCTCGGCGAAGTGATGAGCGACGAAGCCTTCCTCGCCTGGGGCTGGCGCGTGCCGTTCATCGCCAGCATCCTGCTGGTCGCCGTCGGCCTCTATGTCCGTCTGAAGATCACCGAAACGCCGGAATTCCAGAAGGCCGTCGACAAGCACGAGCGCGTGCAGGTACCGATCGCCGAGATCTTCCGCTCGCACAAGCGCAGCCTGGTGCTCGGAACCTTCGTGGCGCTCGCGACCTTCGTGCTCTTCTATCTGATGACGGTGTTCTCGCTGTCCTGGGGCACGGCGAAGCTCGGCTACTCGCGTGAGCAGTTCCTGGTCGTGCAGATGACCGGTGTCGTCTTCTTCGGCCTGATGATCCCGGTTGCGGGCATCCTGTCGGACCGTTTCGGCCGCCGCCTGATCCTCATCCTGACGACCATCGGCATCGGCATCTTCGGCATCTTCATGGCCCCGCTCCTCTCGGGCGGGCTTGGCGGCGCCTTCCTGTTCTCGATCATCGGCCTCGGCCTCATGGGCCTTACCTACGGCCCGATCGGAGCGGCACTCGCCGCCCCCTTCCCGACCTCGGTGCGCTACACCGGCGCCTCGATGACCTTCAACCTCGCCGGCATCTTCGGCGCGTCGCTGGCGCCTTACATCGCCACCTGGCTCGCCACCAACTACAGCCTGGATTATGTTGGCTACTACCTGCTCGCCGCCGCCGCCATCACGCTTCTGTGCCTGGTGCTGTCGACCGAAGACGAGGTTTCGGCCTGATCACGACCGGCTGCGCCGCATGCGCAGCCGGCCACTAGAAGAGAAGAGGCGCAGCGGCCACGCGGCGGCGCGTTTGGCG
>NZ_JAEPRP010000017.1:0-57276 GCF_016652895.1 Ensifer sp. SSB1 | reverse complement strand
GCGACGTGAAGAACGTTTCTTTGATCGCTCTGCCCCTTCCACCGTCATGCTCGGGCTCGACCCGAGGGTCCATTCCCAGGGCAAACCCATGTCGCGACTGGAGCATGACGGAGGATGTGGGTCGCTCGTCGGTTCTCATCGCCCCAAAGCAAAAAGGCCGCGGCGTCTCCGCCACGGCCTTTTCTAGCACGGTCCCGTTCAGCCTCAGGCGATGCCGCGGCCGAGGAATTCCTTGATCTCGTAGCCCGGCATGAAATTGCCGATGCGCTTGATTTCCCATTCGAGGCGGACGCCGGAATGTTCGAGCACGCGCTGGCGCACGGTCTCGCCGAGATATTCGAGTTCGTAGCCGGTCGCCTGGCCGGTGTTGATCATGAAGTTGCAGTGCAGCGGCGACATCTGCGCGCTGCCGATCATCAGACCGCGGCAGCCGGCCTCGTCGATCAGCTTCCAGGCCGAATGGCCCTCGGGATTCTTGAAGGTCGAGCCGCCCGTCTTCTCGCGGATCGGCTGCACCGTCTCGCGATGCTGGCGCACCGCATCCATGTCGGTGCGAATCTTGTTCTTGTCTTCGGCGTAGCCCTCGAACACCGCATGGGTGAAGATCAGGTCTTTCGCCGCCGAGGAATGGCGGTAGGCGTAGCCCATGTCGGCATTCGACAGCACATGCTGGTTGCCCTGGCGGTCGACCGCATGGACCTCGACGACCCGCTCTCGGGTCTCTGAACCATTGGCGCCGGCGTTCATGCGCAGCGCGCCGCCGAGCGAACCCGGGATGCCGTAGTAGAAATAGAAGCCGCCGATGCCGTGATCGAGCGCCATGGCCGCGATGTTCTTGTCCGGGCAGATGGCGCCGGCCTTGATGCGGTTTTCGCCGACGAGTTCGAGATCGCCAAAGCCCTTGGCCGAGAGCCGGATGACGACGCCGGGAATGCCACCGTCGCGCACGAGCAGGTTCGAGCCGACACCGACCACCATGACCGGCACTTCCGCCGGAACAAGCTTCAGGAAGGTGATGAGATCATCCGTATCGTGCGGCTGGAACATGAGCTCGGCAAGGCCGCCGGCGCGGAACCAGGTGACGCGATCCATCGGCGCATCGGGCGTGATACGGCCGCGCACCGCGCTGACACCACTTCCAAGCGACTCCAGTAGTTTCTGACCGTTGACCTGTTTCATGCTCAATTTCCTGAAATATCCGCGAGTTCCTTTGGCAGGGCAGCCGCCCAATAGGTGATGCTGCCAGCCCCCAAGAGAACCACAAAATCGCCGGGCTGTGCAATCTTGCTGACAACCGGCGCAATTGCCTCCGGACCGGAGACGTAGCGAGCGTCGCGATGGCCGCCGGCCTTGATCCGGTCCACCAGCTCCTCGGCGGTAGCACCAGGGATCGGTTCTTCGCCGGCGGCATAGACGGGCGCGATCAAAATCGTGTCGGCGTCGTTGAAGCAGGCGGAGAATTCCTGGAACAGGCTCGAAAGGCGCGAGTAGCGGTGCGGCTGGTGCACGGCGATAATTCGGCCCTGGCAGGCCTCGCGCGCGGCCTTCAGTACCGCCTTGATCTCCACCGGATGGTGGCCGTAGTCGTCATAGACGCGCACGCCCTTCCACTCGCCGGTAAGCGTGAAGCGACGCTTGACGCCGCTGAAGGAGGCAAGCCCCTTGGCGATCGCTTCCGGGCTGATGCCGAGGCGCTGGGCGACCGCAATCGCAGCGGTCGCATTGGAGACGTTGTGGCGGCCGGGCATCGGCAGGCGCAGATCCTTCATCGCGATCACCTGGCCGGTGCGGCGGCGGCGGATCTCGATGTCGAAGATCGAGGTGCCGTTGTCCATGCGGATGTTGTGGAAGCGCACGTCCGCCTGCGGGTTCTCGCCGTAGGTGACGACCTTGCGGTCCTCGATTTTGCCGACCATCGTCTGCACTTCCGGATGGTCGAGGCAGAGAACGCCAAAACCGTAGAAGGGTACGTTCTCGACGAACTGGCGGAAGGCCGCACGCACCGCATCGAAATTGCCGTAGTGGTCGAGATGTTCCGGGTCGATATTGGTGACGATCGCCACATCGGCCGGCAGCTTCAGGAAGGTGCCGTCGGATTCGTCGGCCTCCACCACCATCCACTCGCCCTCGCCCATGCGCGCGTTGGTGCCATAGGCATTGATGATGCCGCCGTTGATGACGGTTGGATCGAGGTTGCCGGCCTCGAGCAGCGCCGCGACCATGGAGGTCGTCGTCGTCTTGCCGTGTGTACCGCCGATCGCAATCGCGTTGCGGAAGCGCATGAGCTCGGCGAGCATCTCGGCCCGACGCACGACAGGCAGGAACTTCTCGCGCGCCGCGATCAGTTCCGGATTGTCCTTCTTGATCGCGGTCGAAACGACGATCACCTCGGCGTCGCCGATATTCTCGGCCTTGTGGCCGACGAAGACCTCGATGCCCTTGTCGCGAAGGCGCTGTACATTGGCACTGTCGGACTGGTCAGAGCCTTGCACCCGGTGGCCGAGATTGTGCAGTACCTCGGCAATGCCGCTCATGCCGATGCCGCCGATACCGATGAAATGGACCAGCCCGATGGTTTTCGGCATTTTCATGAGCGTGTTTCCCTGAATTTCTCGACTGTCAAACCGCTGGCAATAGCCTCAACGAGGGATGCAAGCAAGCTTGCTGCGTCCGGCTTGCCGGTTTCCCGGGCATTTGCGGCCATTTGAGCGAGGGATTGCGGGTTGCCGATCGCGTCCTTGAGGATGCCGGCGAGACGGTCTGCGGTCAGTTCGCCTTGCGCAATCACCCGCGCCCCGCCCTTGGCGGCGAGCGCCGCGGCATTGGCCGCCTGGTCGTGGTCGAGCGCATAGGGATATGGCACCAGGATCGCCGGGCGGCCGATGACCGCAAGCTCCGAAACCGTCGAGGCGCCGGAGCGGCAGATGACGAGTTGCGCGCCGGCGATGCGCTCGGCCATGTCGGTGAAAAAGGGCGAGACCTCGGCCGGTACGCCAAGCTGCTCATAGGTCGCAATCACGCCGTCCTTGTCTTCCGGCCGCGCCTGCTGCGTCACCGTGATGCGCTGGCGAACGTCGTCTTCGAGCCGGCAGATCGCCTGCGGGACCGCCTTGGAGAAATACTGCGCGCCCTGACTGCCGCCGAAGACGACGAGGTGGAACGGCGCGTCGCCGCTGGCCGCAGCATAGGGCGAATTGGCGGCGGCGAGCACCGCCGGACGGACCGGATTGCCCGTCGTCACGGTCTTGGCGGCAAAGGCGCCCGTGCCCTCCGGCAGGAAACCGCCTGCAATCGCCTTGACGCGGGAGGCGAGTGCCTTGTTGGCCCGGCCCATGACCGCGTTCTGCTCGTGGATCAGCGACGGCACGCCCATGCCGGTGGCGGCAAGCAACGGCGGCACGGTCGGATAGCCACCGAAGCCGACAACGGCCTTGGGCTTCAGCCGGGCAATCAGCTTGCGGGCGGCACGCATGCCGGTCCACAGCGTCCACAGCGACTTCACCACGCTGACCGGGTTCTTCGAGCCGATCGTCGCCGAGGGAACGACATGCACTTCATCGGCCGGGAACTTGCCGGCATAGCGCTCGGCGCGGCTGTCGGTGACGAGATGCACCGAATAGCCGTTGGCCTTCAGTTCGTGGGCCAGCGCCTCCGCCGGAAACAGGTGGCCGCCGGTGCCGCCGGCGGCGAGCAGGATGATGCCTTTGGTCATATTTTACTCCGCCGGCACGCCAATGCCGGACCGAAAGAGGCTGCGCTCCACGGCGCGCTTCTCCGGACGGTGACGGGTCAGCGCCAGGATGAAACCGGCGGTGACGCAGATCGCCACCATCGACGAGCCACCATAGGAGATCAGCGGCAGGGTCATGCCCTTGGCCGGAAGCAGTTCGAGGTTCACGCCGATGTTGATCATCGACTGGATGCCGATCTGGAGGACCAGGCCGGCAACGGCGAACCGGTTGAAGTCGTTGCGTTCGCGGAAGGCATGGTTGAGGCCGCGCATCACCAGGAAGGCGAAGATCAGCACGATGACCATGCAAAAGACGATGCCGAACTCTTCGGCCGCAACGGAAAAGACGAAGTCGGTATGGCTGTCCGGGATGATGCGCTTGACGATGCCTTCGCCCGGGCCTCGGCCGAACCAGTCGCCGCGAATGATCGCCTCGCGCGCCGTGTCCATCTGGAAGGTATCGCCCTCCCCGGTCAGGAACTTGTCGATACGGGCGGCCACGTGCGGCAGCATCGTATAGGCGACGAAGAAGCCACCGAGGGCTGCACCACCGAGCAGGATGATCCAGAGCCAGGGCATGCCCGCCATGAAGAACATGCCGCCCCAGACGGCGGTGGTCAGGATCGTCTGGCCAAGGTCGGGCTGGGCGACGAGAAGTGCGGCGACGATACCGAAGAGCAGGATGGCAAAGAGATTGCCCGGGATTTCCGGCTGGCGCGCATGCTCGGAAAAGAGCCAGGCGCAGACGACGACGAAGGCGGGCTTCATGAATTCGGACGGCTGGATCGAGATGCCCGCAATCGAAAGCCAGCGCATCGACCCTTTCACCTCCTCGCCGATAAAGAGCACCAGCACCATCATGCCGAGCGAACCGGCGAGAAGCAGGATCGCCGCACGCCGGACCTGGCGCGGCGAGAGGAAGGAGATACCGACCATCACCACCAGTGACGGCAGGAGGAAAAGCGCGTGGCGCTTGACGAAGTGGAAGCTGTCGAGGCCGATGCGCTCGGCAACTGCCGGGCTTGCCGCAAAGGACAGCATGAAGCCGACCCCCATCAACAGGATGAAGGTCGCCAGAAAGAACCTGTCGATCGTCCAGAACCAGTCGGCCACGGGGCCACGTTCGGCTCGGCTTACCATCTTGTCAGTCCCCTTCTCCGGCGCCTTTTGCGCCCCACGTCCGAATACCTGCACCCGCTTCCGTTTCGACCGTTGCCTTCAGCACCGGCCTGACGGACTAAATCAGCATCGTCACGCCATCGATCGCGCGCACATGGCCGACGAAGGCATCACCGCGGACCTCGAAGTTCTTATACTGGTCGAAGCTTGCGCAAGCCGGGGATAGCATCACGGCCGAAGGACCGCCTTCGTCCCTGCCGGCCTCCGCCGCCGCATGCGCCACCGCCTGTTCCAGCGTACCCGAAATCTCGTAGGGAACGGCCTCGCCGAGGGTCGCAGCGAAGGCGGGTGCCGCCTCGCCGATCAGATAGGCCTTGACGATCTTCGGGAAGAAGGGCGCAAGCGTCGTGATGCCCCCCTCCTTCGGCAGACCACCGGCAATCCAGTAGATGCGCTCGTAGCTCGAAAGCGCCGGCGCGGCCGCGTCGGCATTGGTCGCCTTGCTGTCGTTGACAAAGACGACAGCACCCTTGCGCCCAACCGGCTGCATGCGGTGCTTGAGGCCCGGGAAGCTCTTGAGGCCCGCGCGGATCTCAGCCTCGCTGACGCCGACCGAAAGGCAGGCGGCAATGGCAGCAGCCGCATTCTGGGCATTGTGACCACCACGCAGCGTCTGGATGCCGTCGAGATCGACGAACAGGCCCGACGTGCCGCCTTCCGCCTTCAGAATGCGCGAACCTTCCGCATAGAGACCGTTGGCGAGCACGTGGCGGCGCGAGATCCGCACGACCCTGGTGCCGGCACGCTCGACGCGATCGGCGATCAGCGCCGAGAAGCTGTCGTCGACGCCGACAATGGCCGTGCCGCTGCCGGCAACCAACCGTTCCTTGATGTCGGCGTAATGCTGCATCGTGCCGTGACGATCGAGGTGGTCGGGCGTGAGGTTCAAGAAAATGCCGGCCGTCGGGTTCAGCGTCGGCGCCAGATCGATCTGGTAGGACGAGCACTCGACCACATAGAAGCGGCCCGCCTTCGGAGGATCGAGCGTCAGCACTGCCGTGCCGATATTGCCGCCAAGCTGGGTGTCGCGTCCGCTTTCGCGCAGGATATGGGCGATCAGCGCCGTCGTCGTCGATTTGCCGTTGGTGCCGGTGATGGCGATGAAAGGGCAATCGGGCGCATGGGCGCGACGTTCGCGCACGAAGAGTTCCACGTCGCCGATGATCTCGACGCCCGCCGCGTGGGCAAGGTCCACGGTCCAGTGCGGCTTCGGATGGGTAAGCGGCACACCGGGCGATAGCACGAAGGCAGCAAAGGCTGCCCATTCCACCGCGTGCAGGTCCGCCGTCGGCACGCCAGCGGCCGCAGCCTTGGCGACGCTATCGGGATTGTCGTCCCAGGCGGTAACGTCCGCGCCGCCGGCGACCAGCGCCTGCGCCGTCGCCAGACCCGAACCGCCGAGACCGAAGAGAGCGACCTTCCTGCCCTTGAAGCTGCTGACCGGGATCATCGTCCGCTCACCGCAGCTTGAGGGTGGAGAGGCCGACCATCGCGAGGATGACGGCAATGATCCAGAAGCGGATCACGACCTGGCTTTCGGTCCAGCCCTTCTTTTCGAAGTGGTGGTGGATCGGCGCCATCAGGAAGACGCGGCGGCCGGTGCGCTTGAACCAGAAGACCTGGATGATGACCGACAGTGTCTCCATGACGAAGAGGCCGCCGATGATGACCATGACGATCTCGTGCTTGACGGCAACGGCAACGGTGCCGATCAGGCCGCCGAGCGCGAGCGACCCGGTGTCGCCCATGAAGATTGCAGCCGGCGGCGCGTTGAACCAGAGGAAGCCGAGGCCGGCGCCGATAACGGCGCCAAGGATCACGGCCAGTTCGCCGGTGCCGGGCACGAAATGGATCTGCAGATAGTTGGCGAAGACGGCGTTACCGGCAAGGTAGGCAATCAGGCCGAAGGCGGCGGCGGCGATCATGACGGGCACAATCGCAAGGCCGTCGAGGCCGTCCGTCAGGTTCACGGCATTGCCGGCACCGACGATGACGAAGCCGCCGAACAGCACGAAGAAATAGCCGAGGTTGAGGATCAGGTCCTTGAAGAACGGGAAGGTAACGGAAGAACCGAAGGTCGAGCCGGATGTGCCGCTCGAAAGCGAGGCCTGCATCATGAAGAACACGGCGATCGCTGCGATCACGAATTCGATGCCGAGGCGCGCCTTGCCGGAAAAGCCCTTTTCGGACTGCTTGGTAACCTTGAGGTAATCGTCATAGAAGCCGATGGCGCCAAAGCCCAGCGTGACGAGCAGGGTCGAGACCACGTAGACGCTCGAAAGATCGGCCCAGAGCAGCGACGAGACGACGATGCCGGCAAGGATCATCAGGCCGCCCATGGTCGGCGTACCGGCCTTCTTGAAATGCGTCTGCGGCCCGTCGGCGCGGATCGGCTGGCCTTTGCCCTGGCGGATACGCAGCGAGGCGATCATCGCGGGGCCGAACAGGAAGACGATCATGGCCGAGGTGAAAAGCGCCGCACCGGTGCGGAATGTGATGTAGCGAAAAAGATTGAAAAACTGAAAGTGGTCCGCCAGTTCCACGAGCCAAATGAGCATAAGGGACCTTTCCCCAAAGGTTTCCTGCATAATTCCTAAGGAAAAAATATGCAGCAGTTTAAAGTGCCACGGCGACCTTTGCGCGTCTTACAAGGACCCGCGGCGCCGTAAAATAAGAAACCCGTCCAACAGAATCATCTGAAAAACGATACGCGCTTGCATGCGAAAGTGTTAGGGCGCGCCCACCTAACGCCAGGCTGTATCCACCGCGCCCGTCATGGGCAGTGTCGCCGGCTTATCCCTCGGCTTCAGGTCCCTCGACATCCGCTGCCGGATAGGTCTCGATCAACGCCTGCACGATCTTGGCGCAACCGGTCCCCTTCGATGACTTGATCATGACGACATCGCCGGCCGCGACCGCGGCCAGCGCATAGGCCTTCAGCTCCTCGACGCTCTCGCGGTAGATGACCGAGACCTCGGGAGGCAAGGCATCGCGAAGATGTGCCATCAAGGGTCCGGCAAGCCAGACATCGGTGATGCCGGCTTCGACCAGCGGACGTGCGAGTGCCGCGTGCACATCGACGGCGTGTTCGCCCATTTCCAGCATGTCGCCGAGCACGGCGATGCGACGGCCGCCGACCGGCGGCTCGCTGTCACGCAGGAGCGCGATCGCCGCCCGCATCGAGCTCGGATTGGCATTGTAGCTTTCATCGATCAGCTTCAGCGTGCCGGTGCCGATCGTGAGCGTATGGCGTCGGCCCCTGCCCGTTTCGGCCTGCATGGTTGCAAGCGCCGAAGCCGCACGGTCGAGATCGCCGCCGGCAAGCTTCACGGCTGCCAGGACCGCCACGGCGTTCTCCGCGATGTGCCGTCCGGGCGCGCCGATCGCGACTTCCAGCGTCCGCCCGCCGATGCCGGCCCAGAGGATCGAGCCCTCCGCGCCGCCACTGAATTCGACCAGCCGGAATTCCGCCTTCGGATTGGCGCCGAAGGAATGGATGTGGCTGACACCGGCCGCGGCCGCTGCATTTTCCAGCAGCTTGTATTGCGGGCTGTCGTGAATGATCAGTGCGTGGCCGCCATTGGCGACACCTTCGAAGATTTCGGCCTTGGCTTCGGCGATCTGATCGAGGCTCTCGAAATTGCCGAGGTGCGCGGCGGCGATGCTCGTCACCATGGCCACATGCGGCCGCACCATGGCGGTCAGCGGCCGGATCTCGCCCGGATGGTTCATGCCGATTTCGAAGATGCCAAAATCGGTTGCCTCAGGCATGCGCGCAAGCGTCAGCGGCACGCCCCAGTGATTGTTGAAGGAGGCGACGGAAGCATGCACGCGCCCCTGGGGCTGCAGCACATGCCGCAGCATTTCCTTGGTGGTCGTCTTACCGACCGAGCCGGTGACGGCGATGATCTTGGCCGCACTGCGGTCACGCGCCGCACACCCGAGACGGATCATCGCTTCGAGCACGTCGTCGACGACGATCATCGGCGCATTCAGCCGTCCGAGCGCCGGCAGCTTGCCTTCGCTGACGACCAGCACCGCCGCGCCATTGGCCAGCGCGATGCCCGCGTAATCGTGACCGTCCACACGGTCGCCCCTGATCGCGAAGAAAGCTTCGCCCTTGCCGATCGAACGGCTGTCGATCGAGATCCCCGAGATGCCCTCGGGCAGATTGCCAACCGGCCGGCCGTTCATCGCGGCCAGGAGATCGCTGCTTGTCCAGAGCCAGTTCAAATCACAAGCCTCCCAATGCCTTGCGGACCTCCGCATGATCCGAGAAGGGCAGCGTGACGGAGCCGATCGTCTGCCCCTCCTCGTGTCCCTTGCCGGCAACGATCAGCGTGTCGCCGGTCTTCAACATGCCGACCGCCGTGCGGATCGCCGTGGCGCGGTCGCCGATCTCGATCGCGCCCTTGGCGGCAGTCATGATTTCGGCGCGGATCACCTCGGGGATTTCCGAGCGCGGATTGTCGTCAGTCACGATCGTCACGTCGGCAAGCCGCGTGGCGATCTCGCCCATGATCGGGCGCTTGCCCTTGTCGCGGTCGCCGCCGCAGCCGAACACCACGACGACGCGGCCGGTTGTGAACGGGCGCACCGAGGCGAGCACGTTTTCGAGCGCATCCGGCTTGTGGGCGTAATCGACATAGGCGAGCGCGCCGTCCCTGGTCTGGCCGACCAGTTCGAGGCGACCGGAAGCGCCCTGCAGCTTTTCAAGCGCGGAAAAGGCAGCCTTGGCGCTGATGCCGGTGGACATGGCGAGGCCCGCCGCGACCAGTGCGTTCGCCACCTGGAAATCGCCGGCGAGCGGAATGTGGATTTCGAAGATGTCGTCGCCGACATGCACTTCGGCCGATTGCTTGTGGCGGAAATGCTCGACCCGCTTCAGCGAGATGAAATCGCCCTTGCGGCCGACTGTACGTACGTCGAGCCTTGCCTTGCGGGCAGCGGCGATCGCCTGGTCCGACCATTGGTCGTCGGCAAAAATCACCGCCGGGGCGCCCTTCGGCAGCAGCGCATCGAACAGCCGCATCTTGGAGGCCATGTAGTGCTCGACCGTCGGATGGTAGTCCATGTGGTCACGACCGAGATTGGTGAAGGCGGCAGCCGAAAGGCGCACGCCGTCAAGCCGGCTCTGGTCGAGGCCGTGGCTGGAGGCCTCCATCGCCGCATGGGTGACGCCGGCATCGGCAAGCTCGGCCAAGAGCTTGTGCAGCGACACCGGATCGGGCGTTGTCAGCGAGCCGTAATCGTTGCGACCGGGAGCGATGACGCCTGTCGTACCGATCATCGCCGCTGCGAAGCCCGAATGCGCCCAGATCTGGCGGGTGAAGGAGGCGACCGAGGTCTTGCCGGCGGTACCGGTAACGGCAACCATGGTTTCCGGCTGGCGGCCGTAGAAGGCAGCGGCGGCGCGCGCCAGGAACGCGCGGGGTTCCGACAGCTTCAGGACCGGCGCCGACGGGGCATCCACGTCCGAGTCCGCTTCGGTGACGACGGCGACCGCACCGCGCTTCAAGGCGTCGGCGACATAGGCGCTGCCATTGGCCTTGCTGCCGGAAACGGCAACAAACAGATCCCCTGGCTGAACCTGCCGACTGTCGGCCGTCAGTCCGGCAACGTCGATATCGGCAGCAGCACCATTCAGCTGCGCCGAAAGCTCCGGAAAATTCGTTCCCGCCAGGTCTTTGATCTTCATGAACGCACGTCTCGCATCGATTTCGATCCGCGAGAATCGCGAATCGTCCGCTTTCTCATTTCATGTCTAATAAGACACAAGCAAGGCAGAACCGTCTTCTCCAAACTTTGGTTCGACACCGAGCAGCGGCGCGGAGCGGCTGATGATGTCACGAACCATGGGAGCAGCGTTCGAGCCTGCCGTGCGCCCGCCGCCCTCGCCGGTCTTCGGCGCGTCGATGAAGGTCAGCACGATGTATTTCGGGTTGTCGATCGGGAAGGCCGCGAGGAACGCGTTGAAGTTCTGGTCGCTGGCATAGCGGCCGTTGACCACCTTGTCGGCCGTGCCGGTCTTGCCGCCGACGTTGAAGCCCGGCACCAGCGCCCGCTTGCCCGAGCCGGCAATGCCGTTCCAGCGAAGCAGGAAGCGCATGTCGTCGCTGGTGCTCTTCTTGACCACCGGCGTGGCGACCGCGTTGGCCTGCTCCTCGGTGCGCGGCAGGAAGGTCGGCTCGATCAGCTTGCCGCCATTGACGAGTGCAGCACCCGCAACCGCCGTCTGCAGTGGCGTCGTCGAGACGCCGTGGCCGAAGGAGATGGTGACCGAGTTGATCTTTTTCCATTCGCGCGGCTGGCTCGGAGATTTCACTTCCGGCAGCTCGGTCGGCAGCTTCGAAAGCAGGCCGAGGCGCGTCAGGAATTCCTTGTGGCCGGGAATGCCGACGAGGTCGGCGATCTTGGCGGTGCCGATGTTCGACGAATACTGGAAGATTTCCGGAACGGTCAGCACGCGGCGCTTGCCGTGGAAGTCCTTGATGGTGAAGCCGCCGATGCGGATCGGCGCCGAGGCGTCGAAGCTGTCGTTCAGCGTCACCTTGCCGGAGTCGAGGCCCATGGCGATGGTGAAGGTCTTGAAGGTGGAGCCCATTTCGAACGTGCCGTTCGACATGCGGTTCATCCAGCCCTCTTCCGCACCCTCGGCCGGCTTGTTCGGGTCGTAGTCGGGAACGGACGCCATCGCCAGCACTTCGCCGGTATGCACGTCGAGCACGACGGCGCCGGCGGCGAGCGCCTGATAGTTCTTCATGCCGGCGTCGATGACGTCGCGCACGATGTTCTGGACGCGCACGTCGATCGAGAGCTTCACCGGCTCGAGCTTGGCGTCGCTGGTCATGCCGATTGCGGCAAGGTCGGCGAGACCCTGGCTATCGATGTAACGCTCCATGCCGGCAACGCCGCGGTTGTCGATGTTGACGTGGCCGAGGATGTGGGCGGCGGTGTGGCCGCCCGGATAGAAGCGGCGCTTTTCCGGACGGAAGCCGACGCCGGGAATACCGAGCGCCAGAATCTCGCTCTGCTGCTTCGGGGTGAGCTGGCGGCGCAGCCACTGGAAGCGCGATTTCGACTTCAGCTTGTTGTAGATTTCGCGGGTATTGATGTCAGGCAATACCGTCGCCAGCCGCTCGACCGCCTCGTCGGCATCGACGATCTTGTGCGGTTCGGCATAGAGCGAAACGGTGCGGATGTCGGTCGCCAGGATTTCGCCGTTGCGGTCGAGAATGTCGGGACGCGAGGCCATCAGGTTGTCTGCGCGGCCGATGCTGGAAACCGTCTCGGGCTGCGCCATGCCGTATTGCACCAGGCGCCCGCCGATGACGGCATAGACGATGCCGAAGCTCGCGATCACGATGGCGACGCGGTTCTTGGCCTGATTTGTGGTCTTCTTGCGCGTCCCCTGAAAGGTGACGTTGAGGCCGCTTTCGGACGGTCGGTTGTTGCCGCCTGCCGAGAAGTGCGCCTTGCTCTTCAATACCATGATGCGGGAGAGAAACGACATCAGCGCGCCACCGAGCCAGTTGCCATGTTATCGGTCTTGTTGATGATGGCAGCGACACCGTCCTTCGCAGCCTTTTCGTCTTCGGACACCGGCAGATCCGCCTTCAGCATCGGCAGCTCCTGCGGCTGAGCGAGCTGCGTCGAAGGGGTCGGCGCAAGCTGCAGGTCGGCCCCGAAAGCACCGACCAGACGCTCCAGCCGATTCGGCTGCGTCAGCAGCGCCCAGTCGGCGCGCAGCAGATCGATCGTGTCTTCTTCAAGCTTGATCGCCACATCGAGCTTGCGAACTTCCTCAAGCTTGTTTTCGGCGCGGTGTTTGATCGTATAGGTCACTGTCGCGGCGGCCGTCATGACGACGATCAGGACTATGTCGAGCGTTCGAAGCATGTCTTGTCAGCCCCCCAGCCGTGCAAGGCTTGCCAGTTCCGGCAGATTGAAAATGGACAGATCGTTTCCCGGCGACACGGCTTGCGTGCGGATCCCGGCGCGCAGCTTGGCGGAGCGGGCGCGCGGATTGAGGGACGCTTCTTCCTCGCTGGCTGCCACCATAGGCTTGCCAACTGGCGTGAAGGTTGCGGCACGCGCGGAAACCATGGGCAGATGGCGCGAGCCACTCGCCTTGCCGGAGCGATCCTGGAAGAAAGCCTTGACGATCCGGTCTTCGAGCGAATGGAAGGTCACCACCACAAGCCGGCCGCCGGGCTTCAGCGACTGCTCGGCAGCAAACAGCGCCTCTGCCAGTTCGCCGAGCTCGTCATTGACGAAGATGCGAAGCGCCTGGAAGACGCGGGTCGCGGGATGGATCTTGTCCTTGGCCTTGCGCGGCGTCACCACCTCGATCAGGCCAGCGAGATCGCGGGTTGTCTCGAAGGGCTGCTCGGCCCGGCGCTTCTCGATGGCGCGGGCGATACGGCCCGCCTGCTTCTCTTCGCCGAGGAAGCCGAAGATGCGGATGAGATCGGAGACCTTGGCGCGGTTGACGACATCCGCAGCCGAAACGCCCGAAGCCGACATGCGCATGTCGAGCGGCCCCTTCTTCTGGAAGGAGAAGCCACGCTCGGCCTCATCGATCTGCATGGAGGAAACGCCGATATCGAGCACGACACCATCAAGCCCGCCCTCGGGCGCATGGGCGGCAAGATCGGAGAATTGTGCGTGAATGAGCTTCAGCCGGCCGCCCCACTCGGCGACCTGCGCCTGGCCGGCAGCAATCGCCGTCGGGTCGCGGTCGAGCGCGATCACGTCGGCACCGGCTTTGAGGATTGCGGAACTGTAGCCACCGGCACCGAAGGTGCCATCGAGGATGACCTTGCCGGGCGCAGGCTCGAGGGCCGCAAGAACCTCCGGCAAGAGGACGGGAATGTGACGAACCGGTCCGCCTTCGGCTTCAGGAATACCTCCGCCTTGTTCCGTCACCATTCCCTCTCTCCATTCTAGTCTGGACGCAACCCCCGTGACTTGCGCCCTTCCCGGGCCACCGCCTGCGCCTTCATGAAGGCCTGCGGCTCCCAGAGCTGAAAATAATCGCCCCGCCCGACGAACATCACGTCGGTCGAGATCCCGGTGAAGTCGCGGATGAAATCCGTCATCATCAACCGGCCTTCCGGATCGAGCTTCACGAAGACGCCGCCCCCGTGAACCAGCAGCGACATCTCGTTGGCTTCCGGAGAAAATGGATCCTCGGCCGCCATCTGCTTCTCGAACCGATCCAGGAGCTCCGGCCCGCCGACGCTGACCGCCGGAAAGACGAAATCCTGAAAACAGTATAGCTCCCGAACACCCCCATCCGACAGCACGGAGCGAAACGCCGAGGGAACGGAGACCCGCCCCTTCGCATCGATCCGATTGGTGGCATGTGACAAGAAGCGGTTCATAACGCGAAACGGCCGCCCAAGACTGACGGGCCACGATCATCGACCCGCGAGAACACGTCACTCCGCACGCAAGACAGCCCCGCCGAACAGTGGAATGTCCGACCACCCTCCGAAGCCGGAAGGCACTGGAATCTTGCGATGTTGGGCCGCGAAGCAGCCCCTGCGCAGTGCCATTATGGGATATCATGGGACCATATGGGCGTCAATGGGAATGGATCGTAAACAGCCGTCGGGCTGATCAAATATTGATAGGTTGTTAAGTTTAACGAAGGGTTACGAAGAGACCCCCACCGTGCGGGAATGCGACGGTCGAACGGCTTCAAATCGTTGAAAAATCAGAATGTGAGAAAAAGCGCAGGAACATGCGCATTGCCACCGCCGGGCGCAATCGCGCGGAACCCAACCGGCAAAAAAACCGACGCAGCAGGCGCCGGCCACCCGCCGCCGCGAACGCAACTTCGCATCGCGGAGATGCCCGCGACGACGCGCCTCAGATCAAGTTTAGGGCGCCTTCCGCCCGGGGTCGGACTGCGCAACATTCTCGTCGATCGAGTTGTGACACGCTTCGGACGTACCGACCTGGCGGCTGTAGAGCTCTTTCCAACGACCAGCATCGAACACCAGGTATTCAAGCACGCATCGGTCTGGCTCGTAGGAGCCCCATTGCGCCATCATCAGCCTGCTATCAAGCCCGAACCCAAGCGTCATCAGAAGGTTGTCGTCGCCGCCCCGAGGGAAATCAAAGACCTCCCCGGTTCGGTTGCTCGAGACAACGACGAAAGTGCACTGCGCACCGCAACCGACTTGGTTCACCCGGTACTCGCCGGCAAAGTTCACCCCTTCCAGCATTTCCTTGGCGATCGTCGTTCGAAAGAGGCGGAAATCCTTGTCACGGCCGTTGAAGTCCGGAAGTTTTACTTTGCCCTTGTAGACCTTGGCGGCAGGGTAGCTCTTCGGCGAAAGGTCCGGCAGATTTTCGCCATAAACGGGAGCAACGGCTGCCGGCACCAGCACAAGCAGCGCCAGACCGACACCGCACCATTTTCCGAAAGCTTTTGCGACTGTCACCTGCGCCCCCTGTCAGCACTCGCTGACACCACTGGTACAACCAAGTAGTAAAGACGCGGTTCCACCATAAAGAGAAATCGCCAGTTGGCCTGTAAGCCGGGTTCTGTATGGCCCCGCCACCCGAAGGCAACGGAACGTGGCAGCCATTCATCTGGGACTACGTTTGCACGCAGCCTCTTGCAACCCACCCGGATGACTGGCCCGGAAACAGGCTGGGCGCTTGCGCGTCCGCGTCATCCCTATTCGGTCTTGCTCCCGGTGGGGTTTGCCGTGCCGTCCATGTCGCCATGTCCGCGGTGGGCTCTTACCCCACCCTTTCACCCTTACTCCGCAAGCGGAGCGGTTTGCTTTCTGTGGCACTTTCCCTGAGGTCACCCTCGCCGGACGTTATCCGGCACCGTGCTTCCGTGGAGCCCGGACTTTCCTCCCCCCGCGGCCTTTCGGCACTTGCGGAGAGCGGCTGCCCGGCCAACTGGCAGGCGCTCCTTAACGCAAGCCCCCGCCCGGCGCCAGAAAAAACGGCAGGGTTTTTCGAGCCACCAACAGGGCAGATCGGCTGAAGCCTGGCGGATGTTGCCGCCACCTAGCGAAAGGCGACGGAGAAATCCGCATCGTATTCGGGCTCGTCGATCCGCCCATTGAGCAGGAGGACCGCGCCCAGGCGGCCGATCTCGTCGGAGCTCTTCGCCGCCTGGCCGTTGCCGCCGGTGACAACGGCGACACGGCTGCCCTCGGCAAAACCGATATAGGGCAACCCGTGTCGGGTGAACGAGGTGACGCAGGGAGAAAAGTGAGTGGAAACGGGTTGGAGACTTGGCATCACCTCCGCCAGCAGCCCGCGCAGGTGCTCGGCCGCCGTCGCGCCACCTGACCCACGGAACCATTGTCGGACCGCCGCTTCACCATCGAGAATCCTGTCGGTCGGATCGCCGCCGATCTTGATATAGTGCTTTCCGTCCGCATAGCCGACCGGCGGCAGCAGGTAGTAGCTTTTCTCCTGCTCGGGCGCTGCGCCGATCAGCGAGGGCATGCCCTCGAAACCGGAGAGATCGCCGTCCGCCACCTCGGCAAAGAATACGGTTCGCGCCTTGACGGTGAGATCGATCGGCCGCCGCAGCAGCGCCGTAGAGATAGAGAACCCGCCGGCGGCAACGATCACCCGCCCTGCCGCGAGATGCTCACCGTCGACCGTCGTGACGATCACTCGGTCGCGCTCTTCCGATACGGCCGCAACTTCGCTGCGCACGATCAGTGCGCCCGCCTTCTCGGCGCAAACGGTCTGTGCAGCGACCAGCGCCCGCGGATTGATGTAGCCGGCCCCGCGCCTTTCGTGGACGCCGGCCGTGCCATGGGGGAAGTGGAACCAGGGAAAGCGCTGCGACAGCGCCTCGCCATCGTAGAGCGGCGCCTCGACGCCGAGCGCGTCGCGTGCCTTCTCGACTTGCTCGATATAATCGTAGGGAGCGCCCGGCGCCGGTCCGGCGATCAGGCAGCCGACTTCGTGGTAGAAGGTGACGCCGCTCTCGCCTTCGATTTCGCCGTAGCGCTCGATCGACCGCCGGGCGAGCCGCGCCCAGACCGGATCGTCGTCGATCGTGCGGGTGATGCGGGCACTGTCGTAGTGGCTGGAAAAGACGCCGGCGTGGTTGGCCCAGTCCATCGGCTCATCCGGGCCGACCAGCGCGACCTTGGCGCCCGAAAGCGCCAGGTGGCGGGCGGCCGCAGCCCCCATCATGCCCTTGCCGACGACAATGAAATCAAAGTTCTCCGACATGTCTATCCCCGTCCCTCTGCTCAAGGGGAGATAGCATGCCGGCGCCGGTATGGCACGGTGGTTGTGGTGGTTTTCCGTATGCGCCGGAACGCGAGACCTGTCCGGCTGGAGCATCCGCCATCACCTGATACGGTTGGCGGATGAAGCTCTTCGCTGATTGCATGCTTCTCGGAACGCACTTGATCCGAGATGACGCGCCAAGCGAAAGAACGCGCCGGCGCTTGTCATGCGATCGATCAGTTCATCCGATCGATCAATCGATGATGTCCTGGACCCTGCCGCAATAGCGCTTGGAAACCGGGTTCATGCGCTTGGCACCATGGCCGGCATTGTACTTGAGAACCGTGCCGCAGGTCGTGCCGCCGGACAGTTCATGCGCCATGGCCAGATACTTCATGCCGAACTTGATGTTGGTTTCCGGATCGTAGAGACCCTTGGAAGATCCGGAATAGCCCAGCATGCGCGCCGTGGCTGGCTTGATCTGCATCAGGCCGATTTCTCCGGCGCTGCCGCGTGCCTTCGGGTTGAAGTTGCTTTCGACCTTGACGATCGCATGCGCCAGATCGACCGGAACGCCGTATTGCTTGGCGTAGGACTTGATCAGCGATGTGTACGCCACGTTCTGCATGACGTCGGGCTTGGGAAAGCCCGTTGTCCGGGTAACGGACTGGATGGCTGAGGTCTTGATGGTCTTGTCGACACTCCCCGCAAACGACGTACCCATCCCGGCGAAGAACATGCCAAGGCATGCCGCCACCGCAGCAACAGACGAAATTCTCATGTAGTTTGAATTCTCCGGTCTGGGGAATGGACCGAAGCGCACCCCGCTTCGAACCTCACTTCCCGATCGTTTCATTCACAGGAAGTGAGCGTTGCGCCCTGATGCTCCTGCAGTTCCAATGGGGCGGGAAATGAATGCCGCATCATGGTAAACATGTGGCAAAGCTAAAAAAAACATGCCACGAATATCTGCAGAAGTGCCGTTTAGACGAAAAATTCTTCCACGTCAGGCGGTGAATTGCGGCAGGCCTGACAGCAGGCGGTGTAGCGTATCAAGGGTTGAGACGTCAGCGATGCCATCGACCCTTTGTTGTCTGAAGTGCCGCTGGAACGCGGCCACGGCGCCTTCGGTCTTTTCACAGAATTCGCCTGTCACATCAATGCCATAACCGTAGAGTGACAGCATCGACTGGATCGCCTCCACCGGCTGCCCCTGGTCACCGCGTTGGAAAAAGCGCCCGCCGCCGATCGGGGCCGGCTCCACCCAGTGACCGACGCCTTCGCGGTGAAGAACGTGCCAAGGAAATTTTTCTCCCGGATCGACCTTGCGAATGGGGGCGATATCGCTGTGTGCGAGCACTCTTTCGGGCGCAATCGACCAGCGATCGCCGCAGTCCCGACACAATTCTACAACTGCCGCGATCTGCTTTTCCGGAAAGTCGGGCAATCCGCCGGGGTGACCCGGGTTGGCGATCTCGATTCCGATCGAGCAGGAGTTGATATCGGTCTCGCCTTTCCAGTAGCTCTTGCCGGCATGCCAGGCGCGACGCGCCTCCGGCACGAGCTGATCGACGCGGCCGTCCTCGTGGACGAAGTAATGGCTGGAGACCTGGCTTTCTTCGCGACAAAGCCATTCGAGCGCCGAAGTGCCCGTCGACATGCCGGTATAGTGAAGAACGATCATATCCGGGGCGCGCAGGTCGGCGCGGTCACCGAAATTGGGCGACGGCATGAAGCGTGCACCCGGATAGTCGCAGTATTTCGAAGTCATGCGGCTCGGCGTTCTTTCTCGATCGCCTCATAGGCGGCGTTCAGCGCCGCCATGCGATCATTGGCGATCGCGTGGAATTCTTGCGGTACGCCGCGCGCAACCAGCATATCCGGGTGGTTCTCGGAAACGAGCACACGGTAGCGCTTGCGGATATCGGCGAAATCATCCTTACGCGAAACGCCGAGCACCTGATAGGGGTCACGACCATCGCCGTGCACGTGGCGGGCCATGATCCGGCTGAAGTGCCCCTCGTCCATGCCGAAGATGTCGGCCACCCGCAACAGGAAGGCAAGCTCGCGCTCATGCACCGCGCCGTCCGACTTGGCGATGTGGAACAGGCCGTCGATGATATCCTCAAGGATCGGGCAGTTCTTTTCGCAGGACGAACACAGCGACGCCATCTTCTCTGCATAGGCCTCGTAGCCGGCGACGTCCTGGCGCGCCAGATTATAGAGACGCGCGACGTTTTGGGCCTGGTCCGGCGGAAACTGGAAGATATCGCGGAAAGCGGCGACTTCGGCTTCGGTCACAACGCCGTCGGCCTTGGCCATCTTGGCCGAAAGCGCGATCATGGCGACGGAGAAGGCCACCTTGCGCCGCGTTTCCGGATCACCCTCAAACAGGGTGCGCACGGCCTCGACCACACCGGCAAGCGCATTGCCGGTGGCGGTAACGATCCTGAGGAGGCTGTCCCAAAATGACATGCGAGGTTCCCTGTCTCTCACTCTATAGCATGGACCAATGTGGTGGCAAATTGCAAGCGGTGGGCGGCCCGAACCACGAGGATGACGAATTTGTGATGGCCCCTCACTATTGTCAATCCATCGATTGGAACTTGCGACAGCCAACCGACGGAAAGCTGTTCCCGCGGGAACAGCCATCCAATAAAAGTGAGATGTCGTCAGGGCCCGCAAAACCGGTAATCGCGCCGTTCGCAATAGCGCAGGCCGGGCTTACGCCCTGCGACAATCCGCGCGCCGCTGCCTCGCCTCGCCAATCCGACGCTCCAGGGCGCCTCGCGGCATCGTCTCGACACAACATCCACAGGCCCGTCATTTAATTTCCATCTGATTTGCGTTATGGAGGCCCCACCCATCGCATGCCAAAGTCCCGAGGAGGAAACATGGCCAAGAAAAAAGTCGCAATGCTGACGGCCGGCGGGCTCGCACCCTGCCTGTCATCCGCCGTTGGGGGCCTGATCGAACGCTATACGGACGTCGCGCCCGAGTATGAGCTGGTCGCCTACCGCTCCGGCTACCAGGGCCTGCTCTTGGCTGACCGCATCGAGATCACCCGCGACATGCGCGAGAAGGCGCATATCCTTCATCGCCACGGCGGTTCGGCGATCGGCAACAGCCGCGTCAAGCTCACCAACGCGGCCGACTGCGTCAAGCGCGGCCTCGTCAAGGACGGCGAGAACCCGTTGCGCATCGCTGCTGAGCGGCTTGCCAATGACGGCATCTCGATCCTGCACACGATCGGTGGTGACGACACCAACACGACGGCGGCCGACCTTGCCGCCTATCTCGGCGCCAACGGCTACAACCTGACCGTTGTCGGCCTGCCGAAGACGGTCGACAACGATGTCGTGCCGATCCGCCAGACGCTTGGCGCCTGGACGGCCGCCGAATACGGCGCCCGCTTCTTCGACAATGTCAGCAACGAGCAGAGCGCCGCTCCGCGCACGCTCGTCGTGCACGAGGTCATGGGCCGCCATAGCGGCTGGCTGACGGCCGCCACCGCCCGCTCCTACATCCAGATGACCGACGACAAGGAATTCGTCGACGGCTTCATGATGAACCGCCAGATGAAGAACATCGACGGTCTTTACCTGCCGGAGATGAAGTTCGACCTGCAGGGCGAAGCCGAACGTCTGCGCCAAGTCATGGACCGCACCGGCTTCGTGACGCTGTTCGTCAGCGAAGGTGCCTGCCTCGATGCGATCGTCGCCGAGCGGGAAGCGGCGGGCGAAACCATCAAGCGCGATGCCTTCGGCCACGTGAAGATCGACACCATCAATGTCGGCAACTGGTTCTCCAAGCAGTTCGCAGCCCTTCTCGGCGCCGAGCGCTCGATGGTGCAGAAGTCCGGCTACTACGCCCGCTCCGCACCGGCAAACGGCGACGACCTGCGCCTGATCCAGGGCATGGTCGATCTTGCCGTCGAAAGCGCGCTCAACAAGGTCTCCGGTGTCACCGGTCACGACGAAGACCAGGGCGGCAAGCTGCGTACGATCGAGTTCCCGCGCATCAAGGGCGGCAAGCACTTCGACACCTCGACGAAGTGGTTCGGCGAAGTCATGGACGTCATCGGCCAGAAGTGGCAGGCCCAGAAGCACTGATTTCCGCTTCCCGGCGGGCGCGCATGCCGCCCGCCGACAACGCCTGATTTAGAGATTGACGGCTCCGCGTTTCCATGGCTGGCTCGGCCAATTCATTGCCGAGGACCTCTACGGCGCCACCGCGTCAAGGCACGCCAGGGTCGCTGTAGGACTTTAAACCGCTGCGTGATTTGTCCTCAAATCGATCGCGATTTAAGGACACATGCAGGAACGCGGAGCCCTTTCATGTCTTTTGAACATTGGTTTGCCTTTGCCGCAGCCTCTGCCGTGCTGCTCGCCATTCCCGGCCCCACCATTCTTCTCGTCATTTCCTATGCGCTCGGACACGGCCGCAAGACCGCAGGCGCTACCGTCGCCGGTGTTGCGCTTGGTGATTTCACCGCGATGACCGCTTCCATGCTCGGCCTCGGCGCGCTGCTTGCGACCTCCGCGGCGATCTTCACGGTACTCAAATGGGTGGGTGCCGCCTATCTCATCTGGCTCGGCATCAAGCTCTGGCGCGCACCGGTGGCCGCCGGCGGCGACGCTGAGGTCGAATCGGCTTCCGGCGAACGTCCACTGCGCATCTTCCTTCACACCTATGCGGTGACTGCACTGAACCCGAAAAGCATCGTCTTCTTCGTCGCCTTCCTGCCGCAGTTCCTCGATCTCAGCCAGCCGCTCTTCACCCAGATGGCGATTTTCGAGCTCACATTCCTGACGCTCGCGATCCTCAATGCCAGCCTCTATGCGGCCCTTGCGACGGCTGCCCGCAGCACGATTTCCAAGCCTAATGTCCGACGGATCGTCAACCGCGCGGGCGGTTCCATGCTCATCGGAGCCGGGCTCCTGACGGCGACGATGAAGCGCGCCACGGCGTGAAATTGCCGCCTGCGCTTGCCGCCGGATGCCTCATAGGTTAATGGAGATTCACGCTTGGCGGCTGGCAACCGCTGATTTGCAGGGGCTACGGGGCCCAGAAGCACGAAAGTGACAGAATGGCGAAGTACCGTATTTCCCTTTCCAAACAGACGTTTGGCGTGGCAGCGATCTTGTCCGCGACCATCGTCTCGGGATGCTCAACGGTAGAGCACACGTCGCTCGAAGAACTGACGGCCGTGCAGACGGTCACCCCGCTCGCAAAGCCCGGCACTGAAATGACGGCCTACGCGCTGCCCACGCCTGACGGTGCAGCCACCGTGGCAAGCGCCGCCCTCGCAGCCCAGACAGCCGGCGTCGCCACCACCTATCCGGTCGCGACCGATCTCGCCCAGGGCGCCGAAGCCGCCCCTGCGATGGTTGCGGTTCCGGCGTCGAAGCCGGGCAGCACCATGGCGCTTGCCATGGTTTCCCCGACCACGCCTGCCATCGCCAGTGCCGAAACGGCAACCGCGGCCGTTACCCAGGTTTCCGCCGACGCCTCGCAAGTACCGGCGCCGACTTCTGCGGACGTTGCGGCCAAGACGGGCCGGGTCCAGGACCTTCCGATTTCGACCCTCGCCGTCGCCGCGGCAATGGAATCGGACTTCGACACCGGCGAACCCGTCGGCCTCGAAAACCTGGTCGCAAATCGCATGATCGTGCCGACCGAGCGCCCGAAGACCGGCGTCATCGGCTCGACTGTGGCCGCCGTTGCCAGCGTCATTCCGGATTCGATGAAGTTCTCAAAGACGCCGACCAGTTCGCGTCCCGAACTCGACAAGATGATCAAGTACTATGCCGACCTCAACGGCATTCCGGTCGAGCTCGTGCACCGCGTCGTCAAGCGCGAAAGCAATTACAACCCGCGCGCCTACAGCAAGGGCAACTACGGCCTGATGCAGATCCGCTACAACACCGCCAAGGGCCTCGGCTATGACGGTCCGGCGGAGGGTCTGTTCGACGCGGAAACCAACCTCAAATACGCGACCAAGTATCTGCACGGCGCCTGGATGGTGGCCGACAATCAGCACGACAGCGCGGTCAAGCTCTATGCCAGCGGCTACTACTACCATGCCAAGCGCAAGGGTCTTCTCGACGACCTCGGCATGAAGTGAGCCTGTTCAGCCGACAGCTCAGCTTGTTTTGCGAGGCGCTCAATCGAGCGCCTCTATTATTTTGGCGTTGAGTTTCTGCACGTCATAGCCGAGACGCGAGGGCGTGAGCCCCAGCCGGACCACCACGAGCTTCAGCGACGGCACCAGCATGATCGCCTGCCCGTCATGGCCGAGCATCCAGAAGCTATCCGCCGGGAAGCTGCCGGATCCGGCGCGGACACCGTTTTCCTCCAGCCACACCTGGCCCTGGCCGTATTTTCCACCCGACGCCTTGGTTGGCGTTCGCATGAAGGCGACGTAGTCCTTCGGCAGCATCGCCCTCCCCTTCCACACGCCGTCCTGCAGCAGGAACTGCGCGAAGCGCGCCCAGTCCTGCGCCGTGGCGTACATATAGGACGAGCCGACGAAAGTGCCGCTCGCATCTGTTTCAAGCACCGCGCTCTTCATGCCCAAGGGGGCGAACAGCCCATCATGCGGAAAGGCAATTGCGGCCGCCGGATCGTCGAATGTCCGCATCCAGATGCGCGACAGCAAGGTGGTCGAACCGCTGGAATAGCTGAACGTCGCACCCGGATTGGACGTCAGCGGTTTGGTGGCCGCATAGCCCGCCATGTCCTTCTCGAGATAGAGCATGCGGGTCACGTCGGTGACGTTGCCGTAGTTCTCGTTGAATTCCAGGCCGCTCTGCATTCCCATGAGGTCGGCGAGCGTGATTTTTGCACGTTCGTCGCTTGCCCACTCCGGCAGGAGCCCGGCGCGTGCCACATCCATTCGACCTTCCGCGACGCGCATGCCGATCAGCACCGCCGTGACCGATTTCGTCATCGACCAGCCGAGCAAGGGTGTCGAGCTATCAAAGCCTCGACCGTAGGTTTCGGCAACCAGGCGGCCATCGCGAATGACGGCAATGGCCCGCGCGCCCGGACCGGCAAGATCGGTATCCTCGATCAGCTTCTGCAAGGCGGGATCGATCTCGGCGCCCTCGCCTTCCGGCCAGGCCGCTTCCGACGCAGGCGTGATTGCAGTCGCCGCCGTGTTGACCGGCGGCAAGCCCGCGCCATCGCCATCCGGCAGGCTCGCACATCCCATTCCCGGTTGATAGGCCGCGTAGCCCGCCGCAGCAAAGCCGAGGATTCGCGCCGTCACCACCTGTCTTTCCGGATCGACAGCAACCCTCACCAGCTTCAGCAGCGGGTGTCCCGGCGCCTGGACGTCGTCGGCCAGCACCGACTGGGCGTCGCGTTTCGCGATGAAGACGTTGGAACAGACGATCTTGGCGGCGTAGCCATCGCCGACCTTGAGCAGTTCCGGCGGCGCGATCGCAAGCCAGCCGAAGAGAGCGACAATGCCCAGTACCAACGTCGCACCGGAAATCCTCAATATGCGTCTGATGCGTCTCATGCGTTCCCTCCGGCCGCCTCATGTTTCCTGGAAGCCGAGCCGACCGCGGACAGAAACATGCAGCAATTCAAAGTGCTACGGCGGCAAAGCCTGTCCGCTGGGACGCACGGTCGCCGCCGAGTTGCAGAGAGAACCAGCATTTCGCCCACAGGAAAAGCCTAGAAACGGCAAGTTTCCAATTTCCGGGGAGATCGGAACCCCAAGGGCACGCCGGTTTGCGCCGTCTAGGCCGAACGTCGCAAATCCGTAGCTGCGCCTGCTTTGAGCAGGGCCGTTACATCCGTGAGCGCCGGTGATATCCAAGGACCACGGACTTCGACGGCGCCGCTGGCCTGCGCGCAATCCATCTCGCTTTCCTTTTCGATGCCGCGCACGGCAATCGCCAGCCGCAACACCTGCCCGGTCTTGATGAGGCAGGAAAGCAGCGCGACGCTGCGCTCGCTGCCGTGGGTCGCCCGGATGGCGGTGAGATCGATCGTCACCTGGTCAGGCTGCAGTTCCGCGATTAAATTCAAGGGCAAGGATGAGCCGGCACCGCCGCCAAGCGCAATCCGGACACCCAACGCCCGCAATCCCCTCAGATTGTCCGCGATCAGCGCGAGATCCTCGGTCGAAAAGTCTCCGGTGACCTCGATGGTCAGGCGTCCCGCAGGCAGGCCCGCTTCGCCCAGGCATTGCCTGACCTGCTCGACGAAGTCCCGCTCCTTGAGTTGCGGCGCAAACGGCGCGACGGTCAACCCCGTCGGCGAAGGCCAGCGCGCAGCCTCCGTGCAGGCAGCCTTAAGTGTCCAGTAGCCGAGCGAGCGCGTACCGGGGCTCTGCTCCGATGGTTCGATAAAGGCTTGCTCGCCGATCGCCCCACGAAGCGGATGCTGCCAGCGCAGCAACGCCTCGAAGGCGCGGATGGCTCCGCTTGCAGCACCCGCGATCGGCAGGAATTCGAGGAAGAATTCGCCGTTCTCCAGCCCCCGCGCCACGTCGCGCTCAGCCTCGACACGCTGCTGCGCCGCATGCGTCAATAGCTCCGAGTGGAAGACGTGGCTGTTGCCGCTCACGGCCTTCGCCTCATAGAGCGCCAGGTCAGCGCGCTTCAGCACCTCACCCGTTGCCGTATCGGTGCGCTCGACGAAGGCGATGCCGATGCTGCAGCCGGAAGCGACCTGCGCTTCGCCGAGATCGAACGGTGCTTCGAACAGCGCCTTTACCCGCGCTGCGAGCATTTCGGCTTCGGCCTGCGACGAGGCTCCGCCGGCCGTCAGCACGAACTCGTCGCCCCCCAGCCGGTAGACCGTCGCCTCCCCGGAAAAGGCGCGCCGCAGGCGGGCGCCGAAGAGCGCGAGCAACCGGTCGCCGGCGTCGTGCCCCATGGTATCGTTGATCGCCTTGAACCGGTCGAGATCGAGAAGGAGAAGGGCATTGCGCTCGAAGGCAGGCCCTTCCGTGCAGAGTGCCTGGCGAATATCCGCCTCCAGCGCCGCACGGTTGGCAAGCCCGGTGAGCTTGTCGCGGTGGACTTCGTGGCGCAGGCGCCGCTCTGCGCGACGCGCCGCATGCAACTCGTGCTCCAACCGGCGCGAGTAGCGCCAGCGATAGAACGAACCGCCGAGGAGAAAGGGCATGGCGCCCGCTGCCAGCATGGCGGAGACGTCCAATTGGGCTGTCGGTTGTTCAAGCAAGACTGTTTCCGTCACCAGCAACGCCGCAGAAACCAGAGCCCCCAATGCCGCGCCGACAGCTGCAAATCGCTGCTCGGGCTTCGGCAGAAACGTTCTTAACATCATGTCGACGCCCCCCGAATATGAGGCGGTGCTAGCACGCTAGGGTTTAATGAATTCTTATGGGTGAAAAATTGTAGTGCGCTGGTTCGGGCGCGCGCCCTCTGACTGTGGAAACCCCGTCATCAAAGTGTAGCCGAGTCAATTTAGAAGCGGCTAAGTTTCAACTGGATGACCGGCAGAGATGACCGAACTAGCCCCCGACGTTGGCTTTGGCAGAAAAAATCCGAAGCTGAAAAAAGCGCTGCTCCAGCACAAGACCTTCTCCCTTGCCGGCCTTTCGGAACGTCTCTTCGGCCTGCTCTTCTCGGGTCTCGTCTACCCGCAAATCTGGGAAGACCCGATCGTCGACATGGAAGCGATGCAGCTCGGTCCTGAACACCGGATCGTCACCATCGGCTCCGGCGGCTGCAACATGCTGACCTACCTGTCTGTCGGCCCGCGCAGAATAGACGTCGTCGACCTCAACCCGCACCATATCGCGCTGAACCGCCTGAAGCTCGCAGCCTTCCGTCATCTGCCGAGCCACAAGGACGTGACGCGCTTCCTGGCGACCCAGGGCACCGCCACAAACGTCCAGGCCTTCGACCTCTTCATTTCGCCGAAGCTCGACACGGCGACACGCAGCTACTGGAACGGCCGTGACCTGACCGGCCGCCGCCGCATCGGCGTCTTCGGCCGCAACATCTATCGCACCGGCCTGCTTGGCCGCTTCATTGCCGCAAGCCACCTGCTCGCCCGCCTGCACGGCGTCGACCCGGCCGAGTTCGTCCAGGCCGGCTCGATGCGCGAGCAGCGGCAGTTCTTCGACGAACGTCTGGCGCCGCTGTTCGATCGTCCCGCCATCCGCTGGATCACCGGCCGCAAGAGTTCGCTTTTCGGCCTCGGCATCCCGCCGCAACAATTCGACGAACTGGCAAGCCTCAGCAGCGAGAAGTCGCTCGCCGCCGTGTTGCGCCACCGCCTCGAAAAACTGACCTGTCACTTCCCGCTGCGGGAGAACTATTTCGCCTGGCAGGCCTTCGGGCGCCGCTACCCGCTGCCGCATGAAGGCGATCTTCCGCCCTACCTCGATGCCGGCGCCTACGAGGCGATCCGCAACAATGCCGAGCGCGTCGAGGTCCATCACGCAAGCTACACCGAGCTTCTCGCCAACAAGCCTGCCGCATCGGTCGACCGCTACATCCTGCTCGATGCCCAGGATTGGATGAACGACCAACAGCTGAACGACCTTTGGACCGAGATCACCCGTACGGCCGATGCCTGTGCGGTCGTCATCTTCCGCACCGCCGCAGAAGACAGCATCCTCCCCGGTCGCGTCTCCTCGGCGCTGCTCGATCAGTGGCACTACGATGCCGAAACATCGCTCAAGCTCGGCGCGGAAGACCGTTCCGCCATCTATGGCGGTTTCCACATTTACCGGAAGAAGGCTTGAGCCGATGCGTGAGGCCGGCATTTCCCACGCGCGGCGCATGGATCACATGTACCGCTACCAGCGGCACTTCTACGATCTGACGCGGAAGTATTACCTCTTTGGACGCGACACGCTGATCCGGGAGATGCACCCGGCGCCGGGCGCCTCGGTGCTCGAAGTCGGCTGCGGCACCGGGCGCAATCTCGCGCTCATCGGCCACTGCTTCCCATCGGCGCGGCTGTTCGGCCTGGACATCTCCCAGGAGATGTTAACCTCCGCCGACGCGAAGCTCAACCGTGGCGGCAAGCGCCGCGCCGAGCTTCAGGTCGCCGACGCCACCGATTTCGACCCCAAGGTCTTCGGCGAACGCGGCTTCGACCACATCGTCATCTCCTATTCCCTGTCGATGATCCCTGACTGGCAAAAGGCGATCGATGCGGCCATTGCCGCACTCAATCCGGGCGGCTCTCTGCACATTGCCGATTTCGGCCAGCAGGAGCGCCTGCCGACGAGCTTCCGCCGGGCGCTGCACGGCTGGCTCGATCGCTTCCACGTGACGCCGCGCGCCAACCTCTTCGACGTGTTGCGCGAGAAGGCTCGGGAGAATGGCGCCGATCTCGAACGCCGCGCGATCGGCCGCGGCTATGCCTGGCTTGCGGTCTATCACCGCGCAGCTGTTGCAATCGCCGCCTGAGACTGCACCCCGTCGCGCAGCCGGCGGGTGGTCGTCTTCATCTCACTTCGCCAGAGAGCGCCGAAATCCCTCGTGGGAGCTCGGCGCTTTCGCGTTGGAGTAGAAAACGGGACGCTACTGCCTCGCCCGCAATTCCCGCTTGAGCTAACCCAATTTTTACGATGATATGGTGAAGATGAGGTTCACGCCTCGCGGGGGAAATCACCGATATGAAAGCCATCGTGTGAGGCAGGATCGTCGCTCGTCTCTAGACAGGTACCTCATGCGCCGGCTTCTCCTGGCTCTGCTGCCCATTGCCACCCTCCTTTCCGCCTGTTCATCGACCGATTACGACCTGATGCAGACGGCATCGATCCCGCCGCGCTTCCAGGATAAGGACCCGCAGGACTTTGGCGAGCGCACGCCACAGCACCACAACATCCACGGCATCGACGTTTCGAAATGGAATGGCGATATCGACTGGATGAAGGTGAAGAACTCCGGTGTCTCCTTCGCCTTCATCAAGGCGACGGAAGGCAAGGACAGGGTCGACACCCGCTTCAACGAGTACTGGCAAAAGGCGCGTGCCGCCGGCATCCCCTATGCGCCCTATCACTTCTACTATTTCTGCTCGACCGCCGACGAACAGGCCGACTGGTTCATCGCCAATGTGCCGAAGACCGCAGTCTACCTGCCGCCGGTGCTCGACGTCGAGTGGAACGGCGAATCGAAGACCTGCCGCCACCGCCCGACGCCGGATGAAGTGCGCGTCGAGATGAAGCGCTTCATGGATCGCCTCGAAGCGCACTACGGCAAACGCCCGATCATCTACACCTCGGTCGACTTCCACCGCGACAATCTCGTCGACCAGTTCAAGGAGCATCACTTCTGGGTGCGCTCGGTCGCCAAGCATCCGGGCGAGGTCTATGTCGAGCGCCGCTGGGCCTTCTGGCAATACACCAGCACCGGCGTGATCCCGGGCATCGACGGCAGCACCGATATCAACGTCTTCGCCGGTTCGGCGAAAAACTGGAAGAACTGGGTCGCAGCGGTCTCGCAGCCGAAGTAAGGCCGGCATTCTTGCCGGCAAGTGCGGCAAGGAACCCCATTTTCTTCTTTCGGTCATAATGCTCTGAAAGAGCAACGGCAGATTTACAGTGCCGCACGTCCCCAAGGACGCGCAAACGCCGCTGTAACATTTTTGAACCGCTGCATGAGACATCCTTGGGTCGATCGCGATCTGGAGATTTATGCAGCGAATCCAATAATTTGGCTGCCCGTGCGGTGTCTCCCTCACCCCGCGGCCACAGAAAGGAATTATGATGAACCGCACTGCCCGGCACGCCCTGGCCTCCGTCGCCCTCCTGGCGCTCACCGCCTCCACCGCGTTTGCACAGACCGCGACCCAGACGGGCGCCCAGGGCGCCGCTCCGGCTGTCGCCTGCGGCGGCGACCTCGGTGCCTTCCTCCAGGGCGTGAAGGCCGAAGCAGTCGCCAAGGGCGTTCCCGCCGATGTCGCCGATCGGGCGCTTGCGGGTGCTGCCATCAACGAGAAGGTCCTCAGCCGCGACCGCGCCCAGGGTGTCTTCAAGCAGACCTTCACCGAGTTCTCCAAGCGCACGGTCAGCAAGGCGCGCCTCGATATCGGCCAGCAGAAGATGAAGGAATATGCCGACGTCTTCGCCCGCGCCGAGAAGGAATTCGGCGTGCCCGCCCCTGTCATCACCGCTTTCTGGGCGATGGAAACGGACTTCGGCGCTGTCCAGGGCGACTTCAATACCCGTGATGCACTGGTGACGCTGTCGCACGATTGCCGCCGCCCGGAAATGTTCCGTCCGCAGCTGATCGCTGCCATCGAGATGGTGCAGCACGGCGACCTTGACCCGGCAACGACCACCGGCGCCTGGGCCGGCGAGATCGGCCAGGTTCAGATGCTGCCGGAAGACATCATCGCCTACGGCGTCGATGGGGATGGCGACGGCCACGTCAACCTGAAGAAGAGCTCGCCCGACGCGATCCTCACCGCCGCCAAGTTCATCCAGAGCCTCGGCTTCAAGGCTGGCCAGCCCTGGATCCAGGAAGTCAGCATTCCCGAAGAACTCCCCTGGGAAAAGACCGGCCTGCAGCCGGGCATGAAGGCGGCGGACTGGTTCGCGCTCGGCGTCAGCCCACGCGACGGCAACACCGCCAATGGCAATCTCGAAGCCTCCCTGGTGCTGCCGCAGGGCCGCAAGGGTGTTGCCTTCCTCACCTACCCGAACTTCAACGTCTATCTCGAGTGGAACCAGTCGTTCATCTACACGACGTCGGCCGCCTACTTCGCCACCCGCCTCGCCGGCGCGCCGACCTATGAGGGCGGCAACCCGGAACCGGGCCTCGACGATGTCGGTATGAAGGCGCTGCAGACCAAGCTGCAGACGCTCGGCCATGACGTCGGCAAGGTCGACGGCATCCTCGGCTCCGGCACCCGCGCCGCCCTTCAGAAGGAACAGCTCCGCCTCGGACGCCCGGCGGATGGCTGGGCGACGCTGGAACTCCTGAACGCCCTCTAAGCGAACTTCGGGCCACGGATGCGGCTCGGCCTAGCAGCCAGAACCCCGGGGATCGGAAGCGATTCCCGGGGTTTCCTTATCCGAGATGCAGGTCCACCCCGGAGGCACGCACGGCGCATCTCGAAGCGTTGCCCTTCCCTCGATCAGTCGGCAAGAACCGGGTGGCATGCGCCAAGACGCCGGGCTATGAAATAGGGGTCAGATCACAACCGGCCCGGGTACCGGACGCAGCCTTTGCGCCATACGTACATTCGCCGCCTGGATGAGGCTGACGGACGACAAGGCGATCAGCACGGACGGGGCATCACCATGAATGCGCGAACCACAATCGACGGCCATCAGATGAGCGTTAGAACCTGGATGCTGCTGGCGCTGCTCGGTCTCATCTGGGGCGGGTCCTTCTTCTTTGCCCGCGTGGCCGTTGCCCACGTGCCGCCGTTCACGCTGGTGGTCCTGCGCCTGGGCCTCGCAGCACTTGCCCTGCACCTCTATATCGGCGGCCGCTTCGGCATCTATCAGGCACTTGCCGGACGTTGGCGCGAATTCGCGCTGATGGGGCTGATCAACAACGCCATCCCGCATGCCTTCATCTTCCTCGGCCAGACACAGATCGGCGCCGGGCTCGCGGCAATCCTCAATGCCACGACGCCGGTCTGGACCGTCATCATCGCCAACATGGCGACCGAGGATGAAAAGCTGAGCTCCGCCAAGATTGCCGGCTGCCTGCTGGGGCTCACCGGCACCGTGGTTCTGATCGGGCCGAGTGCGCTTGCCGGCCTGTTCGGCACGACCAGCAGCATCCCACTCTGGGCGCTCGTCCTGCCGGTGCTGGCCGCCGTCAGCTATGGCTTCGCGGCGACCTACGGCAAGCGCTTTCGCAATCTCGCCCCACCGGTGACGGCCGCCGGACAGCTCACCGCTTCGACCCTGATGATGCTGCCCGTTGCCGCGTTCTCCGATGCGCCCTGGACACTGCCGATGCCGCCGATCGAGGCGACGCTTTCGATCCTCGGGCTCGCGCTCGTCTCGACCGCCTATGGGTACATTCTCTTTTTCCGGATCATGGCGGAAGCCGGCGCCACCAACGCCTCGCTCGTCACCTTGCTGGTGCCGCCAAGCGCGATTCTGCTCGGCTATCTCTTCCTGGGGGAAACGCTGCAGGCAGCCGACATCGCCGGCATGGCGCTGATCGCCCTCGGTCTCGCCGTGCTTGACGGACGGCTTCTACGGCTCAGACGGGCTGCCTGAACGGGGAATCGAGCCGCCCTTTTCGTCCCCTTCCGAAGCGCTCACGCACGGTTACAAGCGTTTATATTAACCTTGCGGAAGCGATTGTGAAAAAAATGTGGCAGACATAAAATGATAGATATTTCAACTATATAACCCTGTGAATAAGGCCACTCCCCCTCACGGATTTCGCACTGCAGCACAAGTTTCGCTTTAACACTTCGTGATTTCGCCCTATGTTTTAACGCGTTAACGCAGGGAGGGTCATCCATGGGCCTTACACATTCGCTGAATGTCCTCATGATCAGTGCAGCGTTCGTATTCGTGGCCACGATGCTTTTCATCTGATGAGCGGCCGCTGAGAGTCCAAAACCGAATAGGGACTTTAATTTCCGGAAATCCATTCTGCAGCACCAAGCAAGCTAGACCGCCAAGAGAGCACAGGGTCTAAACGCTGCGACAGAAAAGAAAGCGCATGAAGGTCAACCTTCATGCGCTTTCTCATTTTCGGATATCTGTCAGTCAAAGGCGCCCACGGCCGGTGCGCCTGTGAAACTCAGGCCGCCGCCCCCGCCGCCGCCTGGAATCGCGCTTCGGGGAGCACCGCGCTCGGCTCCGCTGCGACCCGCTCGAAGCCGACAAGGTCCAGCACGGCCGTCACCAAGGGCGAACGGTTCATCGTGTAGAGGTGAAAATCGCGCACGCCGCGACGGGCGAGATCGACAATCTGCTCGGCGGCGATGTGCGTCGCCTCCTTGAAGCGCTCGGCCGCCTGCTCTTCCAGATGCACGAGCCGCGCGACGATCGCCTCCGGCACGGTGGCGCCACAGAGGCCGGCAAACTTCTGCACCTGCGTCAGATTGTTGATCGGCAGGATGCCCGGCACGATCGGGATGTTGACCCCGGCGCGGCGCACGCGTTCGAGGTAACGCTCGAAATCGTTGTTGTCGAAGAAGAACTGGGTCAGTGCGCGGGTGGCGCCGGCATCGACCTTGCGCTTCAGCATGTCGATATCGGCGGCCACGTCAGGGCTCTCCGGATGCTTCTCCGGGTAGGAGGAGACTGAGATCTCGATATCGTCGCCCCGGGCGCGAATTGCCTGCACCAGGTCGGTGCTGCTCGCATAACCATCCGGATGCGGCGCATAGGTGCTGCCGATGCCGCCCTGCGGGTCGCCGCGCAGTGCCACGAAGTGACGGACGCCATAATCAATGTACTCGTCGATGACCGCATCGACTTCCGCCTTCGGTGCGCCGACGCAGGTCAGGTGCGCCGCCGTGTTGGCAAAGCCCTTCTCCTCGATCATCCGCCGTACCGTCGTCAGCGACCGCGCCTTGGTCGAGCCGCCAGCACCGTAGGTGACCGTAACGAAAGCGGGACCGAAAACCGAGAGGTCCTCCGCCGTCTGGAAGAGCTGCGCTTCCATTTCATCGGTCTTGGGAGGGAAGTATTCGAAAGAGAGCCTCAGATTGCCGCGCTCGGCCGGATAAAGCGTCTGTGCCGTCATTCTCAAACTCCCCCTGCATGGATGCGCGGCCGCGGCGTTTCATTCTCATTCACGGCGCGCCGGTCGCGCGCCAGCCAGATCGTCACCGTCAGCTTTTCTTCCTCGGCGCCTTCCGGCGAAAGATCCGTGGTTTTCTCGAGCACCAGGCCAGCCTTGGCGAGCCAATCGGCGATCACCTGGTGCGAGAAACCGAGGCGCGCATGCGCATGTTCGTCGCGCAGATGCTCGAGCCCGTGCGGCGCGAAGTCGATGATGACCAGCCGGCCACCCGGCATCAGCATGCGCGCAGCTTCCGCGATCGCCGCCTCCGGCTCGTCGAGGAAATGCAGCACCTGGTGAATGGTGACGAGATCAAAGGCCTGCCCGTCGAGCGGCAGATTGAAAATGTCGCCGTGGCGGATCGAGGCCTTGGTGATGCCGGCACGATCGAGATTGGAGCGCGCAACGGCAAGCATGTCGCGGCTGGCGTCAACGCCGACGCCGCGGCGGTAGAGCCCTTCAAACAGCTGCAGGATGCGCCCGGTACCGGTACCAAGGTCAAGCAGGCTCTCGACCGGCTCGTCGCCGACCATCTCGCGCAGCTTCGCCTCGACGTCGCGCTCGCTGACATGCAGGCGGCGAAGCTCGTCCCAGCCGGCGGCGTTGCGGCTGAAATAGGCCTGTGCCTTTTCGGCCCTCGCCTTCTTGAGCGTCGTCAGCCGCGCCGCATCGCGCGAAAGCACCGCGTCGTCGGCGGATGCTGCCGCCAGCATGGCGCGAACGAGCCCGACGCGCGCGCCGTCCTGTCTCAGGCGGAAATAGGCCCAGGCGCCTTCCTGATAACGATCGATGAGCTCGACCTCGGCAAGCAGCTTCAGGTGCCGCGAAATACGCGGCTGCGACTGCCCGAGAATTTCGGTAAGATCGGTAACGGTGAGATCACCCGCGGCGAGCAAAGCGACGAGACGCATGCGGGTCGGCTCTCCCGCCGCCTTCAGCACGTCCACCAGCGCATCCAGACCCAGTTCTCTCTGAGCAGCCATCGCGATCCCCATCAACACATAAAGATATGTTTATGTGATTTGCGAGATCGGCGCAAGCGGATTTGCGTGGAAAGGCCGAACAATGGCGCGCACAAGACAGGCTTTGCGCTCGGGGGCGCGTGCGCCGCAAGCGACGCGTTCAACGGCGCATCGCTGGGTCCCAGCCGCGCTATTTCAATCCGTTCTCGATTTTGCTGGGCGCCTGCGCCGTCCGAGCGGCAAAGGAAAACGGGCGAAGCCTGCGCTTCGCCCGTTTCGTGAAGTCAAGTTGCACCGCCTGTTTGCGCGAGCGGTTGCGAGGCAATGGGCGCCGCACACATGGCGGCGACGATCACAGATCAGCGCGTCAGGCGCTTGTAGGTGACGCGCTTCGGGTTGACCGAGTCCGGGCCGAGGCGGCGGATCTTGTCCTTCTCGTAGTCTTCGAAGTTGCCTTCGAACCACTCGACCTGGCTGTCGCCTTCAAAGGCGAGGATATGCGTTGCCAGGCGGTCGAGGAACATGCGGTCGTGGCTGATGATGACGGCGCAGCCGGCGAAGTTTTCGAGCGCCACTTCGAGTGCCGCCAGCGTCTCGGTGTCGAGGTCGTTCGTCGGTTCGTCGAGCAGCAGGACGTTGCCGCCGGCCTTCAGCATCTTGGCGAGGTGAACGCGGTTGCGCTGACCACCCGAGAGGTTGCCGACCTTCTGCTGCTGGTCGCCGCCCTTGAAGTTGAAGGTCGAGCAATAGGCGCGCGAGTTCATCTCGTGCTTGCCGAGCTTGATGACTTCGGCGCCGCCGGAGATTTCTTCCCAGACGGTCTTGTTGCCGTCGAGCGCGTCGCGGCTCTGGTCGACATAGCCGAGATGCACGGTCTCGCCGATGCGGATCGAGCCGCTGTCGGGCTGCTCCTGGCCGGTGATCATGCGGAAGAGCGTCGTCTTACCGGCGCCGTTCGGGCCGATGATGCCGACGATGCCGCCCGGCGGCAGCTTCAGCGACAGGCCGTCGATCAGCAGGCGATCGCCATAGCCCTTGGTAACGCCTTCCATCTCGATGACCACCTGGCCGAGACGTTCGCCGACCGGGATGATGATCTGCGCGTCACCGGGGCGCTGGTTTTCCGCCGCGTTGACCAGTTCGTCATAGGAGCGGATACGCGCCTTGGACTTGGCCTGACGGGCCTTGGGGCTGGATGCGATCCACTCCTGTTCGCGGGCGATCGCCTTCTGGCGGGAAGCCTCTTCGCGGCCTTCCTGCTGCATGCGCTTGGCCTTGGCAACGAGATAGGCCGAGTAGTTGCCTTCGTAGGGAATGCTGCGGCCGCGGTCGAGCTCGAGGATCCAGCCGGTGACGTTGTCGAGGAAGTAGCGGTCGTGGGTGATCATCAGCACGGCGCCCGGATATTCGCGCAGGTGCTTTTCGAGCCAGGCGATCGTTTCGGCGTCGAGGTGGTTGGTCGGTTCGTCGAGCAGCAGCAGGTCCGGCTGCGACAGCAGCAGCTTGCAGAGCGCGACACGGCGTTTTTCACCGCCCGAGAGATTGGTCACTTCCGCGTCGCCCGGCGGGCAGCGCAACGCTTCCATGGCCATTTCGACCTGGCTTTCCAGATCCCAGAGGTTCTGGCTGTCGATGATGTCCTGGAGCTTGGCGCCCTCTTCCGCCGTCTCGTCGGAATAGTTCATCATCAGTTCGTTGTAGCGGTCGACGATCGCCTTCTTCTTGGCGACGCCTTCCATGGCGTTTTCAAGCACGGTCTTCGTCGGATCGAGCTGCGGCTCCTGCGGCAGGTAGCCGACCGTCGCGCCTTCGGCGACCCAGGCTTCGCCGGTGAATTCCTTGTCGAGGCCGGCCATGATCCTGAGCACCGTCGACTTACCGGCGCCGTTCGGGCCGAGGATACCGATCTTTGCATCCGGGTAGAACGACAGATGAACGTTCTCGAGAACCTTCTTCGCGCCGTAGGACTTATTAAGTCCGGCCATATGATAGATGAACTGACGTGCCATGAGGGAATGCTCCGCAGGGAAAGGAAATTTGCCCGCTATGTAGGCGAATTATAGGAAGGGGGCAATGAGCAAAGGCGTTCGCCCCGGCTTGCCCCCCCAACCTATCCCTTGCGGCTGCCCTGCATCGAAAGCGCTCTCACGGCCGAAGTACGGTGCTTTCGAGGTGGGTCAGCTACGCCCGGCCGTATCGGCAATGCCCTTGGCACATTTGAACTCGGTCGGCCCCGCCGCCTGGATCAGCGGCGCCAGGCTCGACGCCTTCAGGACGTCGCCGGTCAGCCCGATCGTCAGCCCGGTGATGACGCTGCGGCCCTGGACCGTCTGGCAGCGCATGCGCACCCGATCCCCCGCACCAGCGCCGAAGCTCTGGTCAAAGGCCTGCTTGACCGTCGCCTCGTCGAGCTCGGAACCGATGCGCTGGCGAAACAATGCGCCGACCGCCGAGCGATTGAGCTCCTCCAGCATGCGCAGCTGCACCGAGAAATAGTCGTCGACCGAACCACTCTGGCAAGTACCGCTCATCAGCCACTGGTGCCGGTCGAGCCCGGATTGAACGCCCGGCATGGCGATGAGCAACCGCGCTGCCGTGTCATCGGCCATGGCAAGTTTCGGCAGTTCCAGCCAGCTGCCCTTGCGGTCCTTCGCGCGCACCTCGGCCGCTACACCGCAATAGCTCTTGCGCAGCGGCCAAAGACCATGCAGCGAGAGGTTGGTCGCGTCGAACCGCTCCGCCGTCTGGCTCTCGCATTCCTTGCGCTGCGGCCTCGTTTCGCAGAAGCCCGGCTGCCAGCTCACCGCCAGAACGTACTCCGTGCGGCCGGTCGCGTCTTTGGCGGCTCCTTGATCCGACATTTCCTCGCCGGCAGCAAAGGCGGCCGGCGCAAGAAACAGCGCCAATGCCGCCAGCATTCCTGCCATCGGACCCGATATCGCCTTACAGAAACTAACCATGATATCCTCCTGCGGAAACAAAACAGGAACGAATATCGCTCAAAACGGGAAAATTGCAACTCTTAATTAAGATGAGCGCACATTCGCTTGTGACCTCATGCGCAACGAGCAACAAGCGGCGATTGCCTTTGCCTTGCAAATCGATTTGATATCGGATTGGTCTGTCGTTGTAGCCGGGGGAAATCGTGTTCGGGCAGGTGAAGACACATCAAAGCCCGACCGGAGCCACCTTGAGCTGGCGCCATTTCCCCGCGACCGCCGACGCCCGCGGCATCCTCCTCATTAGCCACGGCCTTGCCGAACACTCAGGCCGCTACGCCCGCTTTGCCGAGGCCATGGCTGCGCACGGCTTCCACGTCTACGCCCACGACCATCGCGGCCACGGTGCGACGCGCGCGCCGGACGCACCGCTCGGCATGTTTTCGAGCCGCGAGGGGCTCGACAAGGTCTTCGCCGATATAAGGGCCATTCGCGCAATCGCGACGGGCACCCATCCGGATCTGCCGGTCGTCCTTTTCGGCCATTCCATGGGCGGGCTGATTGCGCTCAACGCTGCCGAGGCCGATCCCGGCCTCTATGACGCGCTCGCCGTCTGGAATTCCAATTTTCGTCCCGGCCTTGCCGGCCGCGGCGGCCAGGTCATCCTGAAGGTCGAGAAGGCGCTGAAGGGTTCTGACGTGCCGAGCCCGCTGCTGACCAAGCTCACCTTCGGCATGTGGGGCGACGCGATCAAGGATCGCAAGACCGATCTCGACTGGTTGTCGCGCGACGATGCCGAGGTGGCTAAATACGCCGCTGACCCGCTCTGCGGCTTCGATGCGACCGTCTCGCTCTGGCTCGATCTCTTCCGCCTGTCCTTCGGCGGCGCCCGGCCCGACCGGCTGGCGCGGCTTCGGAAAGACCTGCCCATCCACCTCGTCGGCGGCAGCGCCGACCCGTCGACCGAGATGGGCAGTGCCGTCCGCTGGCTCGGCGCCAGGATGAAAGCCGCCGGCCTGAGCAACGTCACCGTCACCGTCTATGACGGCATGCGCCACGAAACCCTGAATGAAATCGGCCGGGAACAGGCGACGGCAGACTTTGCCGCCTGGTGCCTGCGCGCCATCGCAGGCAAGCGCTGACCGGAAATATCATGGCCGACATGTCCCTTCCCAAGATCGCCACGGACTACAACCGCATCTCCTTCGGGCTGACGCTGATGGTGATTGCGGTGCTGCTTTCGCCGCTGATCGACATCTTTGCAAAGCTGGCGATCGCGACCGTGCCCTCGGCCGAAATCACCGCCGTGCGCTTCGTGCTGCAGGTCGTCTTCATCCTGCCGATCGCGCTGGTGCGGGGCAGCCTCTTCGATCTCACCTGGCGCAAGACCGGCCTGCATGCGCTGCGCGGCGGCCTGCTCGTTGTATCGATGCTCTCCTTCATCACCACGCTGAAAGTGATGGAAGTCGCCGATGCGATCGCGATCTTCTTCGTCGAGCCGATCATCTTGACGATCCTCGGCAGCATCTTCCTGAAGGAGACCATCGGCTGGCGGCGTTACACCGCCTGCGGCGTCGGCTTCTTCGGCGCGCTGCTCGTCATCCAGCCGAGCATGCAGGAAGTCGGGCCGATCGCGCTTCTGCCCATCGTCGCCGCCTTCGGCCTTGCCGTATTCCTGCTTGTCACCCGCATGGTCGCGCAGAACGAAGACCCCTGGTCGATGCAGTTCCACGCCGGCGTCTGGGGCGCGCTCTTCTGTCTTGTCCTGCTTTACTTCGGCGAAGGCACCGGTTCCGGCATCTTCGATCCGGTCTGGCCGCAGGGCGTCACATGGTATTACCTGCTTGGTGTCGGTGTCACCGCTACCATCTCCGGCGTGCTCGGCGTCTATGCCTATCGCGCCGCTCCGGCGTCGGTGCTGGCGCCACTGCAATATCTGGAAATCGTCTCGGCGACGATCTTCGGCTGGCTCGTCTTCGGCGACCTGCCTGACGCGCTGAAGTGGCTGGGCATCGCCATCATCATCGGCTCCGGCCTCTACATCATCTGGCGCGAGCGCCGCATTCACAAGGACACGAGCGTCGCTCCGGTGTCGCCAGCCATCTGACAACAACACTCTGACTACAAAAGAAAGACCATCGGGAGGAATATCATGAAAACTGGAGGCCAGCTCGTCGTCGACGCACTCGTCGCCAATGGCGTAAAACGTATCGCTTGCGTGCCGGGGGAAAGCTACCTGGCGGTGCTCGATGCGCTCTACGACACCGACATCGACGTGGTCGTCTGCCGCCAGGAAGGCGGCGCTGCGATGATGGCGGATGCCTGGGGTCGGCTGACCGGCGAGCCGGGCATCTGCATGGTAACCCGCGGCCCGGGCGCGACCAACGCTTCGGCCGGTCTCCATGTCGCAAAGCAGGACTCGATCCCGATGATCCTCTTCATCGGCCAGGTGCAGAGCGAAGCGCGCGAGCGCGAAGCCTTCCAGGAAATCGAATATCGCCGCGCCTTCACCGAGGTTGCCAAGTGGGTGGGTGAAATCGACGATCCCGCCCGCATTCCGGAATTCGTCACTCGCGCCTTCGCGGTCGCCACCTCCGGCCGCCCCGGCCCGGTGGTCCTGACGCTGCCCGAGGACATGCTGACGCGCAGCGCCGAGGCGCCCGCCGCCAAGGCCTACCAGCCGGTCGAGGGTCATCCAGGTCCGGCACAGATCAAGCGGCTCGGCGAAATGCTCGGCAACGCCAAGCGGCCGATCGCCATTCTCGGCGGCACCCGCTGGACGGCGGAAAGCGTTTCAGAATTCCAGCGCTTCGCCGAACGCTGGAAGCTGCCGGTCGGCTGCTCCTTCCGCCGCCAGATGCTCTTCGATCACCTCCACCCGAATTACGCCGGCGATGTCGGCATCGGCATCAACCCGGCGCTCGCCAAGGAAGTCAAGGAAGCGGATCTGGTTCTGCTTATCGGCGGCCGCTTCTCGGAAATGCCCTCGTCCGGCTACACGCTGATGGATAGCCCCTACCCGCGCCAGACGCTGGTCCATGTGCATCCCGACAGTTCCGAGCTCGGCCGAGTCTACCGGCCGGAACTGGCGATCGCTGCAAGCCCGCGCGACTTTGTCGCCGCCCTCGAAGGCCTTGCGCCCGCAAGCGAACCGACCTGGTCGGAGCGCACCGAGATCATGCACGCCGCCTATCTCAAGTGGTCGACCCCGCCGGAAACCGGCCCGGGCGCAGTACAGATGGGCCCGATCATGAACTGGATCGAGGCGAACACGCCGCAGGATACGATCTTCACCAATGGCGCCGGCAACTACGCCACCTGGGTGCACCGCTTCCACCGCTTCCGCCGTTACGCCACGCAGGCAGCGCCTGCTTCCGGCTCCATGGGTTACGGCCTGCCGGCCGCAGTCGCCGCCAAGCAGCTGCACCCGGATCGCGAAGTCATCTGCTTTGCCGGCGACGGCTGCTTCCTGATGCACGGGCAGGAATTCGCAACCGCCGTTCGCTACCGCCTGCCGATCATCACCGTCGTCGTCAACAATGGCATCTACGGCACGATCCGCATGCACCAGGAGCGTGAGTATCCCGGCCGCGTCAGCGCGACCGACCTCACCAACCCGGATTTTGCAGCACTCGCCCGCGCCTATGGCGGCCATGGCGAGACGGTCGAGAAGACGGAAGAGTTCGCCGACGCGTTCCTGCGCGCCCGCGCCAGCGGCAAGCCGTCGATCATCGAGATCAAGCTCGATCCCGAAGCGATCACCCCGACGCGCACGCTGACGGACATTCGCAACGGCTGATCTATCAGAAAAGATTGCGACCGCTGCTCATTGCGGCGGTCGCAAACGACGACTTGCCCTACTCCTCGAGCCACTCGGTCGAAAACGCGCCGGCCGCATGCAGGTCTATCGATTCAAGTCTTCCCGGTCCGAGGTTCTCGAACTTGTGCGGCACATTGGCCGGCGCCACGACGATCTGGCCGGCTTCGGCGTCGATGGTGCGATCGCCCACAGTGAAGCGGGCGCGGCCGACACGCACGATGAAGGTCTCAGGATAGGGATGGCGGTGCAGCTTCGGCCCGTCGCCGATCTCGTCGGTGGCAAAGAAGATCACCGAAAGGCCCGCACCATAGGCGCCGCCCTCGAACTCACCCTTCCAGGCCTCGGGCTCATCCGCCCATTGCTCGCGCGAAATGAGATGCGCTTCGGCCATGCCGGTCCTCCACTGTCAGATGGAACGATACGGCCGAGCGCGAGAGCTTGGGTTCAGCCGCGGATATGCTGGGTCTGCTGGTAGACGGCCGTCGAGCGGGCGCCGGAGCGGCAATAGCCGAGCATCGGGCGCTGGAACTCGTCGAGCGCGTCGACCATGCTTTTCACGGCATCGGCGGTCACACCCATCGGGCCCACGGGAATGTGCATGGTTTCGATGCCGAGCTCTTCGGCGCGTGCGGCGATCGAATCGAAGGTCGGCTGATCCGGCGCCTCGAAATCGGGGCGGTGGCAGACGATGGACTTGAAGCCGAGCGCCTTGATCTGGTCGAGATCCTCGACGGTGATCTGGCCGGAGACCGAGTATTCGTCGTTGATCTGGCGGATGTCCATGGTCGTCTTCCTCAGGAAATGTGGTGGCCTCTGATGTAGGCGCAGCACTTCTCCGCGTCAATTCAAAAGCCGTGGCTCAGGCAACGGCAAACGCGATCGCGTAGCTGCGCGCCTCGCCCGGCAGAAGCGGTATCAATTCTCCGGCCGCCGCCAGATCCGGCCGCTTGGCGATACGGTGCGACACCGGCTCGATGCTGATCACATCCGCCGCACCACGCTGGCAGCGCCACATCTGCAGGAACGGCAGCGTGTCGGTCCGAAACCGTACGGTGAGATTTCGGTGGCCGAGACCGGCAAGTCCTGCAAGGCTGACGTCCGACCAGCCATCGGCACCGGCGGCCGCCGGCAGGCAGAAATGCGCGCTCTCGCCATCGCCAAAGCGCCAGCCACGTTCGCCGCCCTCGAGCGAGGCGCTGACGATACGGGCTTCGCTCCCGAGCAACCGGCCGCCAATGTTGAGGTGATACATCATCATCGGCGGAAAGGCGGAGGCGCCTGCGTTGACGACGCGATCCTCGAGCACGACTTCGTTCCGCACCGCATCGATCCGCCAGCGCCGCTCGACCCGCGCCTGCCCGCCACCCGCAAGCACCACCTCGATCGTCGCCGTACATTCGGCTCCGTCGCGTGCCATCTCAGTGCGGCCGACGGCAGTCCCGGCAAGCGACCCGTGCAGCGGGTAGCGCGCGCCTTCCGCCCCGCCCTCGATCGGCTCCGGGTGGCGGATATGTTCCGGCCCGCAGGTAAAGAGGAAACCGGCCAGCGCCCGGTCGATCCTGGCATCGCCATCGGAGGGGATCGCCGCACCCGGCGACAGGTCGACGCCATCGACGACGAAAGCGGCGATGTCGAGCGCCGAGAGGCGATCGAACAACACATGATTCTCCTGCCTGTCAGCAGGCTCATCCAGCGTCCTCAGCATGTGCTCTTCCTCAAATCGGCCGCAGAATCACTGCAATCACAAAGAGATGATAGCTGAGGAGAGATACATTTCACCGGTTGAAGCCCGGGATTGCCCCGCTTAGATAGAATTTAACTGCTTGTTCATGATGAATTCATTTTTTTCACATTAACGTCGAAATCCAAATGTACCGCGCCACATTCACTACAATGAAAACAGGTTCTCACGTGACGTCAGCGACCCGCATCGGCCTCTCGCTTCTCGCCGCAGCCGGCTTTCTCGCCGTGGATTTGGCGAGCGCTTTCGCGCAGGATTATCGCGGCAGGAATCGCTATGGCGACGACGTCATGCTGGTCACGCCCGATGGCGAAATCCTCGACTATGTACCGCGCGCCGACGAGGTGCAGACCATGCGCGACAGCCGCGGACGCACGCTGCTGATCGATAGCTGGGGCAATGTGGTGGCGACCGTGGTGCCCAATCGCGCCCGCCGGGATAGCTACGGCAGCTCCCAGGGTGGCTATGGCGGCTATCGCCGCCAGGGCGACGTCGACATCTATTCGAACCGGCGCAATCGCGACACCGAGCGCGGCTACGGCTATTCCGAGCCAGGCGAAGTCACCGGCTCCATCCCCGACTACCGCGACGTCGTGCCGCCATCGACAGACGGCAACGAGTTGCCGAACAGCCTTCCGGGCCTGATCGACGGCACGGAAGAAGCCTCGATCGATCCGAACGACACCCAGCCGATGCGCCCGTCGATGCCGCCGGCAATGACGGTCAAGAGCAAGTCGCGCGCCGAGATCACCGCGCTGCAGGTCTTCCTCGACCGCGAAGGCTTCTCGCCCGGCGTGATCGACGGCAAGATGGGCTCGAACGTCACCAAGTCAATCGAGGCCTGGCAGCAGGCGACCGGCGAAACGCTCGATCCCAATAACACCGATGACATTCTGGAGCGGCTGCGCATGAACGGCGGCATGCCGATCACCAGCTACACGATCACGGCTGCGGACGCTGCCGGCCCCTATGTCGCATCGATCCCCGAGGATTACGCGCACAAGGCCATGCTGCCGCACATGTCCTTCACCTCGACGACCGAAATGCTCGGCGAGAAGTTCCATATGGACGAAGGCTATCTGCGCGAGCTGAATCCGGGCGTCGATTTCACCATTCCCGGCACCATCATCAAGGTGATCAACCCGGGCGCGAACAAGACCGGCAAGGTCGCCCGCATCCTCGCCGACAAGGCGCGCAAGCAGGTGCTGGCCTATGACGACACCGGCAAGCTGATCGCCGCCTATCCGGCAACGATCGGCTCCTCCGACACGCCGTCTCCCTCGGGCACCGTCAATGTCGAGCGCATCGCCCTCAATCCGGGTTATACCTATAATCCGAAGATCAATTTCCAGCAGGGCAGCAACGACAAGATTCTCACCCTGCAGCCGGGTCCGAACGGCCCGGTCGGCACAGTGTGGATCGCGCTCTCCAAGCCCACCTACGGCATTCACGGAACGCCGGAACCCTCCAAAATCGGCAAGACCCAGAGCCATGGCTGCGTGCGCTTGACCAATTGGGATGCGACCGAGCTCGCCAAGATGGTCAGCCCCGGCGTCACCGTAGAATTCGTCGATTGACGCATCGCTTTTCGGCAGGGCTGACCAGCTCTTCCGAAAGCATTATTTGCTCGCCTCCCCCAATTGGGTGAGTGACTTCGGCTGAACGGCGTAGAAGATGGGGAAGCCTGATCGACCATCCACGACAGGTGCATTTTTAAAGCTGTATCGCCGAAGCGGGACGACGTTTCGGCAAAGACTTTTCAGACGAATACATTTTCCACGACCGCAGCTGCCGACGACCCAGCTGCGGTTTTTTTCCGGTTTCGCACCGCCCATCCCCTCGGTGGCTATCGCACCGGCTTGCATCATGACTTCATGATACATTGTCATGAGAATTTTCCCCGCAATCAGCTATCACCGAGAGAACCTCGATCTACAAGGCCGACATCCGGCCGCACTTGAAGGATTGCCGCGATGGCGACGGAGCGTACCCTGCCCAACCTCTGGCATGCGACGGCACCGGCCGCGCCGGAAACCAAGCCTCTCGGCCGTGACCTGACGACCGATGTCGCCATCATCGGCGGCGGCTTCACCGGCCTCTCGGCGGCTCTTCACCTCGCCGAAAAAGGGATCAAGGCAACGGTCATCGAAGCCAGGATGATCGGCTTCGGCGGCTCCGGCCGCAATGTCGGTCTGGTCAATGCCGGCATGTGGGTGAAGCCAGATGATCTCATCTCCACGCTCGGTCCGGCCGCCGGCAACCGACTGCTCACCGAACTCGGCGACGGACCGTCCATGGTCTACGCCCTGGTCGAGAAGCACGGCATCGCCTGCGAGGCCGTCCGCAACGGCACGCTGCACATGGCCGTCGGCAGCGAGGGCGTGACGGAGATCAAGGACCGCGAGGCGCAGTGGCAGAAGCGCGGCGCTCCGGTCGAGGCGCTTTCCGCCGAGCGGGCGCGCGCGCTCTCCGGCGCCGAAGGCTTCTCGGGCGCCCTGCTCGATCGTCGCGCCGGCACCATCCAGCCGCTCGCCTATGCTCGCGGGCTTGCCCGCGCGGCTCTTGCCGCCGGCGCCGAGATCTATACCGACACGCCGCTCACCGGCGCCGAGCGCCAGGGCGACACCTGGGTTCTGAAGGCCGGCAAGGGCGTCGTGCGCGCCAAGCACGTGATCCTCGCCACCAACGCCTATGGCGGCCTCTTTGCCGAGAGCCCGTGGCAGGCGCATACGCAGGAACTGACGATCCTGCCCTATTTCCAGTTCGCCACCAATCCGCTGCCCGACGCGGTCGCAAGCCGCATCCTGCCTGAACGTCAGGGCACCTGGGACACCGGCCTCGTCATGACCTCGTTCCGCATGGACCAGCAGAACCGGCTGATCTTCGGTTCGATCGGCCGGCTCGACGCGATGGCCGAAGGCACGCACCGCGCCTTCGCCGCCCGCTCCGTGCGCAAGCTCTTCCCCTATATCGGCGACTTCCGCTTCGAATACTGGTGGGACGGCCGCATCGGTATGACCACCAACAACCTGCCGGCGATGCACACGCTGGCGCCGAACGTGGTCTCCGTCAGTGGCTACAACGGCCGCGGCATCGCGCCGGGCACCGTCTTCGGCCGGGCGCTCGCCCACCACGTCACCGGCGAAACTTCGGCGATCCCGCTCGCGGAAACGCCAGTCACGCCGGACACCTGGCGCACGGTGAAATCGGCCTTCTACCACGCCGGCGCCCAGGCCAAGCATTTCATCGATCGGCGCTTCTGAGCGCCCCAGAGAATGCAGCGGACCCGCCGCGCCGGTCCGTCATCTCGGCTTCTGCACCTTCCAGGAAAGCCCGGCGACCCCGGGTCGGTCCCGACAGCCGGCCTTCGCAGACCGTCGCCGGTCGGCCAATGTGTTCGCCTGTCCCTCCTCTGGCTGCACCAACAACCCACCATCGGTACATTCACTCCCGATGGCGATCGCGTTTCAGCGATTCCAAACACCTCGAAAATGAGATCGTTCTGGCCACGCGGCGCGCGGCGCGCATGCGCCCCAGAAACCGATTGCGAAATACCATCAGTCGATCTAACCTACACCGATTGCATATCGCAATCAGGTCCGCGCGAATGTGCCAAGAGGAGAACGTGGCCATGGCTAAGCTCGTGTTCGGAATGAACCAGTCGCTGGACGGCTACGTCGACCATATGGAGTTTGCGCCAAGTCCCACACTCTTCCGCCACTTCATCAAGGAGGCCGAACAGCAGACGGGCAGCCTATACGGTCGCCGTATCTACGAGATCATGCGCTACTGGGACGAGGAGCATCCCGAGTGGGATGCGGACAGACGGGCCTTTGCGGCGGCTTGGCGAAAGCAGCCGAAGTGGGTCGTATCGCGCTCGCTAAAGTCTGTCGGCCCCAATGCCAGCCTCGTTGGAGGAGATCTCGAGGGCGCGATCAGGGCGTTGAAAGCCGAGAACGAGGGCGAGATCGAAGTCGCCGGCCCGGTCTTGGCGCACAGCCTCACCGAGCTCGGCCTGATCGACGAGTATCGGATCTACCTGCACCCGGTCGTACTGGGCCAAGGCAACCCCTATTTCGCCGGCCCCCGTCGACGACTGCGCCTCGTCGCTCATGATCGGATTGGTGAGGACGTGGTACGGCTGACCTACGTTCCTGCATAGTCTGGTGACTTGCCGATCGCGATTGGCTCGGCGCGAACGCGACATGACCGCTCTCGTCCGGGGCGGGACGTCGGCGCAAGGACAGCATGGATGTGTAGCCAGGCTCATCTGGTTGCGGCCAGCCAGCCCGGCGCACTCCGCTTTCCGGAGAAGTGCGATTGCGCCGGGGAAAGCCACCGCCTGCGGCAGCGCGATGAAGGCGATTGCAGCTCGCTCATGCATGCGATAAGCGCGTTGCGTGCGTCCATGCCGACAGTAGGTAGAGCAATGATAATCCGTGCCGCAAGCAATGACGATCGAAGCGCCATCTGGGAAATAATCCGTCCGACCATCCGCGCGGGCGAGACCTATACGCTCGACCGCGACCTTAGCGAAAACGATGCGCTGGCTTACTGGATTGCTCCCGACCGGGAAACGTTCGTTGCGGAAGAGAATGGCACCATTTTAGGTACATACTATATCCGGTCCAACCGGGCGGGCGGCGGGCAACATGTTTGCAACTGCGGCTACATGACAGACGCAAAGGCAAGCGGCCGAGGCGTGGCCCGCCAGATGCATGAGCACTCTCTCACCCATGCGCGCGCAAAGGGCTTCCGGGCCATGCAATTCAACTTCGTCGTCAGCAGCAACGAACGTGCGGTGCGGCTGTGGCAGTCGCTCGGATTTGAGATCGTCGGTCGGCTTCCGGAAGCATTCCTTCACCCTTCGCTCGGCTATGTCGACGCCTTCGTTATGTTTCGCAAGCTTTAGGCGGACACTTGTGGTCGATCCGCAGACTTCGCAGCGAAGCCCTTGCCCGTTCCGCAGCCGCCGCATTCCGCAGATCTGCCACCCCAACCAAGACGCGCCGGATCATCCCTGACCCGAGGCGCCATCTTTAAGACCGTAGCGCGTGATCACGCGGCCGCGCGGTAGCACAAAGCAGTCTTCCACCTGTCACGGCACTCGGGAATCCATTTCAGGATAAAGAACAACGCTTTCCTGGGCGGTCGGCTCGTTGCGCGCCCCGATGAATACGGCCGGTTCAGCTCCCCGATTGACGGCCACGTGCAATACGTTCGCAGGAATGTAAAGATAGTCTCCGCGGTGCATGACATCCCGGTGCTGGAGTTCATCGCCACTCCACAGCTCCAACTCTTCACCGCTCAACATGTAGAAGGCGCTCTCATGGCGCTCATGCACATGCGCCTTGGTGCGCTTGCCAGGCGGGATCGTGGCGATACCGAGCCACAGTGCGGTTGAACCAACTGACTCCGCACTGATGCCGGGCAGATAATCGGATCCTTGTTCAGCTCGGTATCCTGCGTCCCCTTTGGAGACCAGGGCTTTGCCCCGCGAGAAGCCCGCATCGGTTCGTTCTTTTGAAATCGTCATTTTGGCCTCCTCCATGGTAGTCTGGTCGACCTACGCAAAAGGATCGCAAGAACACCGACTGGAGTCCTTAATGGGAGGGCGAAAAGTCCCGAATTCTTTTAAAGAAGCCGTAGCCGGGAGCGTCGAGCCGCAACAGTTCGCGTTCGGGGCGTTCGTCCTCGACATGCAGCGCGGCGCACTGACTTGTGAAGGGCGGCGCGTGGCAATTGGCCATAAGGGCCTGTTGCTGTTGAACGCGCTCGTGCGCGCGTCGACGCAGGTTGTGAGCAAGTCCGCGCTGATGGAGGCTGCCTGGCCCGCCGCTATCGTTGAGGAGAGCAATCTCTCGGTTCAGATCGCTGCCTTGCGAAAGATGCTGGGCCCCCAGCCGGAGGGGAGCGCATGGATCGCCACCGTGCCGCGTGCGGGGTATCGTTTTGCCGGTCGGGTGAATAGCCTGCATCCTGCGGCCGCTGAAGCGCCCGCGGCGTTGCCCGGTTCGCTTGCGAACCCCGGCAGACCATCGATCGTGGTTCTGCCGTTTGCCAATTTGAGCAATGACAGGCAACAGGCGTATCTGGTGGATGGCATCACCGAAGATGTCATCACTGCGCTCACGAGATTTCGGTGGTTTCGGGTCATCGGGCGCAATTCGAGTTTCGTCTACAGGAACAAGTCCGTGAGCGCCAAGCAGGTGGGCCGCGAACTGGGTGTCGGTTACGTGCTCGAAGGAAGTGTGCGTCGCTCCGGCGGTCGCCTTCGGGTCTCCACTCAACTGGTCGAGACCACGTCGGCCAGCCAGGTCTGGGCCGAACGGTATGACGTGGAACTGGAAGATGCATTCGCAGTTCAAGACGCCATCGCGGAGAGGGTCGCCGGTGCGATTGAGCCGGAACTGCTGAAGACGGCGTCACTCCCCGCGGCGGCGCGGCACACGGGAAACATGACGGCGTGGGAGACAGTGCGGCAGGGAACCTGGTATTTCCACCACGTTGGCCAGCAGACCCACCTGGTGGCGCGAGAGCTATTCAGGGAGGCGTGTCGGCTCGACCCCGAACTTGCGGAAGCCCATCTCTGGCTTGGTCGCGTGAGTGCAGGCATCGTCGCCTATGGATGGAGCGAGCATCCTTCCGAGGATATCAGGGAGGGGTTGGATGCTGCCTTGGCGGCCGTTCGGCTCGACGAAAAGAACCCATACACACATTACGCGTTGGCGATCTGCAGCGCCTACTCGAATGCCCCCGAACAGGCGGTCCTTGCGGCCGAAAGGGCGATCGAGATCAGCCCGAGTTTCGCTCTCGGCCACCTTGTGTTGGGAATGGCTGAACTCTTCAGGGGGAGCGCGTCTGGTGCCATAGCGCCACTGGAACGCGGCCTCACGTTGAATCCCAGCGATCCCCAGAACTTCGTTTGGCTGAACTTGCTAGCGCTGGCCCACCTGTTTGCAGGCGACGGAGCCAACGCGCTTGCCGCTGCCGTGAAAGCCCAAAAGGTGCGGCCCGCATGGCGGCCGGTCCAGGAAACGCTGGCCTGCTGCTATGCGACTGCCGGGCGTCTTGCAGAGGCGCGATCATCGCGCGCGTTGATGGGCGAAATGGAGAACCCTCCGGGCGATGCTTTAGAGCCGCTAAGACAGCGCAATCCGCATTGGCAGCAACGATTGGCAGGATTATTGGAGCAAATCCCGGATAGCCAGCTTCCGACAGGTGAGCAGACAGCCTTATAGGCACGTAACGAATGCTGTACGCGCGATTGCAGGCAGGCGAGGTTTCCGGCTCGTTCGGCGAGCTTCCTCGGGCCTGTCTCGACTTTCTCCGGTTGCCGCACGAAAGTCCTGGTGCTGAAGAGCGCCCGGCTCCTCCAGTGGCGCCTGTGCCGGGGCTCACCTTGTCGACGCGGAGAACGTGACATCCTACCAATTTGAGTCTGGAGCCAGGACTGGACCGGAACCCAGCGCAAAGAAGCCCCCCCATTCCGCAGCCTGTCAGCCCAAAAGCAAGGCGCCCCGGATCCCTGACCCAAGGCGCCATCTCTAAAACCGTAGCGCGCGATCACGCGGCCGCGCGATAGCCTGACGCGGCACTGACCTGCACCTGACCGGACGTCCGGAAGGCGCGAAGGCGCGTGGCGATGTGCTCGGCCTCGCCCGTCAGCGCCTGGCTGGCGGCATTGGCCTCTTCGACCATGGCGGCATTCTGCTGGGTGATCTGGTCCATCTGGGTGATGGCGATGTTGACCTCCTGCAGACCGGTTGCCTGTTCGGCGGTGCTGGCGCGGATCGCGCCGAAGACGGAGCTGACTTCCACCACCTGCGCCACGATCTGCTGCAGCGACTGGGCCACCTGGTTAACGGAGTTCACGCCGTCGTCCACCTGGCCGCGCGACTTGGCGATCAGGCCCTGGATGTCCTTGGCCGCTTCCGCGCAACGCTGGGCGAGCGCGCGAACTTCGGAGGCGACAACCGCAAAACCCCTGCCCGCCTCGCCGGCGCGCGCCGCTTCGATGCCGGCGTTCAGCGCCAGCAGGTTGGTCTGGAAGGCGATCTCGTCGATCACGTCGACGATCCGCGCGATGCTGGCCGAAGACGTCTGGATCTCCTGCATCACCTCGATCGCGTGGCTGACGATCTCACCGCTCTGTTCGGCATTGGCGCGCGCGGCGACCACGGTCGAATTCGCCTGGTTGGCGCCTTCGGCGGTCTGCTTGACCGTACGCGTCACCTGTTCGACGGCAGCTGCCGTCTCTTCAAGGTTTGCCGCCTGGCGCTCCGTACGCTTGGCAAGATCATCCGCCGCCGCCGCAATTGCCTGGGCGCTGGTGTGGATCTGGCTGGCACCGGCCTCGATGCCGCCGATGGCGCGCGAGAGCTCGCCGATCGCGTGGTTGAAGTTTTCGCCAAGCTCCTGGTAGGCGACCGGCAAATCAGCGCCGATGCGCGCCGTCAGGTCTCCGTCGGCGATCTTCTTCAGCGCCGCGCCGAACGTCTTGCTGATCAGCGCACGCTCTGCCGCCAGCACTTCCTCCTGGACGGCGCGCTGCTTGGCCACATCGGACGCGTCCATGTAGACGGAGATCGACAGGTCCATGTCGAGGAAGACGCCCTTGACGAGGCTCGACAGCATGGCGCCCAGCTCTTCGGCCGAGGTGGTCTGGCGCGAGAACAGGCCACGCTTTGGCCAGTGCGCCTTGACGATTTCGGTAATCAGATGTTCGGCGACCAGCGCGTAGCCGCCGATGTACCAGCGGGGCTCGAGGCCGATGCGCGCGTGGACCTGGCCGATGGTGCGAACCTTGGCGCTGTAGTCCTCATTGAAATTGGCGTCGGCGATATTGGCCCAATGGCCGACCTGCGCACCCTTGGCACGGTCGATGTGGCTGTCGGACGAGAAGAACCGCTTCGTCTCCGGCGTCGTCTTCACCTTGCTGTAGAACTTGTCCAGCGCCGGCTTCAGCTCCTTCTCGAGGATCGGCTTCAGCGCCTTGAGGCTGGCTCTGGCGGCATCATCGAGCGCCATGAAATTCAGACGACCAGCAACGTCCTGCGTGCCGGCAGCGGTGTGTTCCGTTTTCATGCGCGAACTTCCCTGCATGCTCTGCTGCACGCTTGCTAAATCCGTTCGATCTAGAGACAAAACATGCGGCAGTTCAAAGTGATACAGCGACCCTTGCGCATCCGACGGGACGCGCGGCACTGTCGTGGACCATGGAGACAGGATCGACGGCGCAAAGCGTCTGAGATCATGGCCGCAGTCATGGCGGCCGATTGCCTGTCTGCGGTGTTCGCGACGGGCAAGCTGTGTCCAAAGGCACAGTTAGGACGCCAGGGTAAAGGAAGCCTTACGGGCGACAGCTATTTCGCGAGGATGAAAACAGGATTCAACCGGAACTGACGAATATCAATTCCGGTTGATACGCAATAAACGACTGGAGTTTGGTGGGTCAGGCGGCGTTGCGCGAAGCCCAGGACGGCATGCGAGCGGCCCAGGTACGGCGCGTCTTGACCGGCAGCAGCGCCTGCACTTCCTTTGCCAGCGCAAACGCGTTTTCGCGCGCCTTGTCGAGGTTGCTGACGCGGGCCGGGTCCATTGTCTGCAGCGTGCCGCCGCAGTCGAAGATTTCGCGATAGGCGGCGCGCTCGACGATCGGCGTATCGAGCACCGAGACGCCGCGTTCGGCGAGCATGGCCTTGATCGTCTGCAGCGCGCGCGTGGTCACGAGCGAATTGACGCGGGTGAGCACGACCGAATGGTTGATGCGCTGCTTGGAGCGGTCTTCGATCTGGCGGATGAGTTCGAGGATCTGTGCGGCCCCCTTTGCATCCATGGCGCAGCCCTGCACCGGGATCAGCACCTGGTCGGAAACGGCCAGTGCCAGTGCGACAATTTGATCTTTCGCGCCCGCGAGATCGATGACGATGTAATCCGCCTCGTCCTTCATCTCGCGGATATGACATTCGAGCGAGCCGGGCGTGATGTGCGAGATGACCGTGAGATTGGCGATGTCGCCGGAAACTTCGGCCCAGCTCGTGATCCAGCGCTGCGGATCGGCATCGAGTACCACGACGCGGTGTCCCTGCCTCGCCAGCTCCGTCGACAGGATCAGCGCCGCCGTCGTCTTGCCCGCGCCGCCCTTTGCATTGGCGAAAGTGATGACCGCCATGATATTCCTCATTCTGTGCGTGTTCCGCGCTGAACCCTGACGGCCAAAACCGGTGGTTCGCTGCTTAACGAAACCTTTCAGAACATGGTTAACGAATTGGTAACGCGGGAACGTGAAACCTGACAGTCGGGGGCCAGAGGACCGGCAGCACGCGGCGATAACGATGGAAAGAGCCTAGTTTTGCGGCGTCAGGCCGGCACCACGACCGGCTCGGCCGTGCGCTCCGAGCGGTAGCACATCGACGAGAACGGGCCGTGTCGCAGCGCCTCCCCCGCCGGATTGAGAAGCGTCAGCACGTCGTTGGCGAAATCACGCGCGTTTGCCTGGGCCTTCTCCAGATTGCTGACCCGTCTCGCGTCGAGCGAATAGAGCGTGTCGCCCTGCTCGAAAAGTTCACGGAACGCCGTGCGCTCGACCAGAGGCGTATCGACCAGCCGGATGCGGCTTTCGGCCAGCAGCAGCTTGACCCTGCGCATGGCGCGCGTTGTCACGATCGGGTTGACCCGGGTCAGCAGCACCGCGTGGTTGATGTTGGCGCGCGCATTGTTCTCTAAATAGCGGATCAGTTCGAGCACATGGGTGGCGCCGCGCGCGTCCATGACACAGCCCTGCACCGGGATCAGCGTCAGATCCGAGAGGCCGATCGCGAGCGCCACCAGCACGTCCGCAGCGCCGGAGAGATCGATGACCACATGCTCGACACGGCCGCGCAGGCGCCGCAGATGATCGCTGAGCGTTGTCGTGGTCACGCCTGAGACGATGGAGAGATTGCTGTCGTTGCGGCCGTGGCGGAACCAGTCGGTCATGCAGGCGAGCTGATCACAATCGAGAACCGCGACCCGGTCACCGCGCCGTGCGAATTCGCAGGCAAGCAGCAGCGCTGCCGTCGTCTTGCCCGCTCCCCCCTTCGCATTCGCGAGGGAAATTATCGCCATCGGTCGACCCTACTCAACGCAGGCCCCCAGATCCGGGGCCATACATACGCACGCTCTAATGGAAGCGTTTCAGATCGCGGTAAACGAAGCGTAAAGGAAACGCTTGGCGGACCTAAAACGTGACAGTTGCGTGACAATTAGGTGACAAGTCGACTGCAATGGCAAGTAGTATTTTCAGCCACTCTAAACCAAGGGGAATTGGCGCCTCACACAAAGCGAGGCGCCAGCATGCCCTGTCAGATGCACTCGCGGAAGAGTTTCTTTGCGGCATCGAGCGTCAGTTCGACCGGGTTGCCACCGGCCGTCGGGTCGACGATCGCCATTTCCGACATTTCGTCGATCCGGTCGGTGCCGACGCCGAGGGCTGCGAGCTTGTCCGGAACCCCGAGTTCCTCGCGCAGCTTCAGCACATAGTCGTAGAATCCGTCGAAGCCGCCGGAAATGCCGAGATAGGCGGCAGCGCGCACTATTTTGTCCTCGATCGCCGGGCGGTTGAAGCGCAGGACCGGCGGCATCACGACAGCGTTGGTCATGCCGTGGTGGGTGTTGTAGATCGCGCCCACCGGATGCGACAGCGAGTGGATGGCGCCGAGGCCCTTCTGGAAGGCGACGGCCCCCATGGCGGCAGCACTCATCATGTTGGCGCGGGCCTCGATGTCAGTGCCGTCCTTGTAGGCGCGCGGCAGGTATTCCTTGACGAGCCGCATGCCTTCAAGCGCGATGCCCGCAGACATCGGGTGGTAGAAGGGCGAGGAATAGGCCTCCAGGCAATGGGCGAAGGCATCCATGCCGGTGCCGGCGGTGATCACCTTGGGCATGCCGACCGTCAGTTCCGGGTCGCAGATCGTGACTGCCGGCAGGAACTTCGGGTGGAAGATCACCTTCTTCACGTGGCTCGCCGAATTGGTGATGACGCTGGCGCGGCCGACTTCAGAGCCGGTGCCGGCGGTGGTCGGCACCGCGATGATCGGTGCGATGCCTTCGACGCTCGCGCGCGTCCACCAGTCGCCGATGTCCTCGAAGTCCCAGACCGGGCGACTCTGCCCGGCCATGAAGGCGACGCACTTGCCGAGATCGAGGCCCGAGCCGCCGCCGAAGGCGACGACGCCGTCATGACCACCGTCCTTGAAGGCCTTCACACCGGCTTCGAGATTGACGTCGTTCGGGTTCGGATCGACGTCCGCAAAGATCGCCCGGCCGAGACCGGCGGCGGCGAGGATGTCGAGCGCGTTCTGCGTGATCGCCATCGGTGCGAGGCCCCGATCGGTGATCAGCAGCGGCTTCTTCATGCCGACCGCCTTGCAATGGTCGGCAAGCTCCTTGATCCGGCCGGCACCGAACTTGATGGCGGTGGGATAGCTCCAGTTGGCGGTGATGGTCATGCAGTTACTTTCTTCAGATGGTAGGATTTCGGACGGGTGAGGTTCTGGAAACCAATGACCGAGAGCGAGCCGCCGCGGCCGGTTTCCTTGACGCCGGTCCAGCAAAGCGCCGGGTCGAGATAGTCGGCGCGGTTCATGAACACCGTGCCGGTCTCGATGTCGGCGCCGATGCGCGCGGCGCGCTCGGCATCCCTGGTCCAGAGCGATGCGGTGAGGCCGTACTGGCTGTCGTTCATCAGCTCGATCGCCTGGCTGTCGCTCTTCACCTTCATGATGCCGACCGCCGGGCCAAAGGTCTCTTCGCGCATGAAGGCCATGGAGTGGTCGACATTGGTGAGGATCTGCGGCGCGAGATAGGCGCCGCCGTCATCGGCTGGGAAGAGCTTCGGATCGATCAGCGCCTTGGCGCCCTTGGCGACGGCATCGGCGATCTGCTCGCGCACGGTCGCGGCAAAGCGCTTGTTGGCCATCGGGCCGAGCGTCGTTTCCGGATCGAGCGGATTGCCGAGCTTGTAGTTGGAAACCCAGGCGACCGACTTTTCGACGAAGGCGTCATAGAGCTTTTCATGCACATAGATGCGCTCGATGCCGCAGCAGCACTGGCCGGAATTGTAGGTGGCGCCGTCCATCAGCGTGTCGACCGCCGCGTCGAGGTCGGCGTCCTCCATGACGTAGCCCGGATCCTTGCCGCCGAGTTCGAGGCCGAGACCGGTGAAGGTGCCGGCGGCAGCCCGTTCGATCGAGCGTCCGCCTTCGACCGAGCCGGTGAAGTTGACGAAGTCGAAGCTCTTGGCGGCAATCAGCGCTGCCGTCGTCTCATGGTCGAGGAAGATGTTCTGGAAGACGTCGGCGGGAACACCGGCTTCGACGAAGGCGCGCACCATGCGCTCGCCGACGAGGATCGTCTGGCTCGCATGCTTGATGATGACGGTGTTACCGGCCATCAGCGCCGGCGCGACCGTGTTGATCGCGGTCATGTAGGGGTAGTTCCACGGCGCCACGACGAAGACGACGCCATGCGGCTCGCGGGCGATGCGGCGCTCGAAGCGGTCGCTTTCCTCGATCACCAGCGGCTTCAGTGCATCGGCAGCAATCGTGGCGACATAGTTCGAGCGCTCGTTGAAGCCCTTGAACTCGCCGCCGTAGCGCACCGGCCGGCCCATCTGCCAGGCAAGCTCCGGCACGACTTCGTCGACCATCTCGTTCAACCGGGCGACGCCGGCCAGCACCAGGTTGACGCGCTCGTCGAGCGGCCGGCGCGCCCAGGCCTTCTGAGCCTGACGGGCGCGGGAGACCACCTGTGTTGCCAGCTCCAGCGGCATCGCCGGGCGTTCTGCGTAGACCTCGCCGTTCACCGGCGAAATGCACTTGATCATGCTCATGATCGTTTTCCTGCTTTCATTGCGAATGGTGCGGTGGCCGCTCCCTTCCTGGAGCGGCCACCGGTTTGAAGATAAGAACCTTCCATCAG
>NZ_JAEPRP010000226.1:1541-9962 GCF_016652895.1 Ensifer sp. SSB1 | reverse complement strand
GAGCGCCGAAATCGCCAGAAGCACGAGCGGCAGCGATATCAGTCCTTCGGTCAGCGTCACACCGCGCTGGTCTTGCCAGAAGGAAATGGGCGATCGAAGGCTTACCATCCGATGTACCTCTCTTGGTGAGAGGAGCGGATTGTGATTGCGTCAATGCCGAGCCAGGAAAAAATAGGTGAGCTCCGGTAGACATGTGCCGTCTGGACGGTAATCGTGCCGTTCGCATCTACCGGAGTAATCGTGATGTTGGTAAGGGCCGGTCCCCAACCGGGTACACGCAGCGCCGCGTTTGCGGTCGGGGTTTGTGTTCCATAGAAGGCAATCAGCTTGGCAGTCGTCGTATCGCAAGTTGCGTCGTACGTTCCCGAATCCGGTCGGCATCGGGCGAGGTAGCGGCCGGCGTCCCGCAGACCGGCGTCGATCTGCATCCGTTCCCAGAAGATGTTGCCGAACTCGAGAATACCTGCAGCAAAGAGGGTAACGAAGGGTATTGCAACCAATGCTTCGGTCAGCACGGCTCCGTCATCGCTGTGGCGGAAACGATTAAGGACGGAGTTTCGCAGCGCGATCATCATCTGACCAACTCCGCTTCTTCGCGAAGGAACTCGTCAAGGGTGCCGCGCCCGCCCTTGCCGCTGATGTCGATCATTTCCAGCGAGATATAGCGCTCATTGCTTTCCTTGACCGCGGGCTTTGTCAGAAACATGCGTGCGAAGGCGATCGCCTTCGTCGCCTTGTGGCCATTCAGATGTCCGACCGAATTCTCGTAACCGCAATTGACGATCGCGGAAAAGATCTCGCGTCGATCGCCGTATTCATCGGCCGTGTAGTTCGAAAGCGCCGGCCCCGAGTAGCATTGTCCGCCGGTTCCAGGGGTGCCCTTCTCGCCGCTCGCCGAAGCGTGGCTGATCAGCGACGGGGTGTTGAGCTCATAGCGATAAACATCGTATGCGGACGGGCGGCTCGGCAGCCCTGTGGCGCCACTGGGATAGCTCGAATAGTTGCTGAGAACGGCGGTGACGGACGGGGCCGAGCCACCCTGCGCAACGTTCCAATAGGTATTGTAATTCCAGTTGTTGCCCGTGCTGATCTTGCCGCCGCCCATCGCTGTCATGGTCGCGCCGTAGCCGAGCGGCACCGCCTTGGTGACGTCTCCGATCGCGCCTCCGGAGGTGACCGGGTTGTACGTGTCGCAAGTCTTGTTGGCGTTGCCCGTCTGGCTCTGCGCAGAGCGCACGTTTTGCGCCGGGCGATAGCGGGCGTCGTTGCTCACCTTGTTGAACGACGAGGAATAGAAACCAAAGCGGGTGTTCACGCCGTCCTCAACAGGCCCAGCCTTGGCGCCGGTCTCCGTATCGAGGTTATCCTTGGTGTAGCAGGTTCCGGGGTTACCCGTCGCCAGGGCATCGGCCAGCACGGATGCACCATTGCCCAAAGGGGTTCTCAGGAAACCGAAATTGCCCGGCCCGGGACTGGAAGAAGACGTACTGTGCAGCTCGATCTGGGTGCCATAGAGATCACCGGCCGCAAATTTCGTGTGTAACTGCTCGGCCGCCTGCTCGCTGACAGTCGCACTGCTGTTGCCGACCGGCTCATAAGGATTGCATATGAAGATCGGTGTCACGTCGCAGGCGCTGACCCGGTACGCCGCCACAGCGTCTGCCGACACGTTGATTGTAGAGCGAGTGACACCGACGGGCAGCGGGAAGATCGTCTGCATCGCCTGGTTCTTGGCTGTGACCCAGGCATATCCGGCGTCGTTCGGATTCGTCGTGATCATTGCCGCCGTTATGGGATCGTCGTCGTCGCCTGCGAACGTGCCGTCGCCGGGGATGCCCTTGAGAAACCTGACTGTCACCGTACTGGCGGCATCGTCCCCGGCCTTGTAAGCAACCGTGATGTACGATCCGAGGGACATGCCACTGCCGCCGTTACCGAAGGCGGCAGTATTGGCAAGCTTCTCGATTGCGGCCTGCGCCCGCGTAATCGAATCGTCACGGCCGTCAAGTTCTCGGGCCCCCGTCAGAGCCATGGCATCGACCGCGCTCTGAAGATCCGTATGGAGATTGGCGCTGCGGCCAACGTCGATGACGATGAGAGAGACGCCGAGCAACAACGGCATGGCAATGAGCGTCAACGCAATGACGTAGCCGCGCCGGTCTTCCCAAAACCTCTTGATCGTCCTGTGTAGCATAGACACGCCTCTCCGATCGCGGCGGCTCACCGTCGTGACACTTTGTTCTTATTGCATTCCTTTCAGGGGCCTTCCCCGCCTGCCTGCTATGCCATCACGGTCAATTTGCCGTGCCGCTATAACCGTTCGTAGCCATGGGCGGTGTGGCCGTCGGCAGGATCACTGCCGTTGGCATCGCTGCACCTGGGCTCGGGCCGGCGCCGTTATAATTCCGCATGACCTTGTCGATCGTCTTGCCGTCCATGGCGATTCGCGTGTTCTGCGCCACCCTCGGGAAAGGATCCTGAATATGGATGGCCTTGTTGGCCTCCATGGCATTGCCAGCCCCGAAGGTGATGGTATCGCGGTGGTTCATGTAGTCGGCGCAGCCCGAAACGAGGCTGGTCGCCGCCAAAACCAGAACCAGAGGCGCCCGCTTACTTTTTAACAACAGCAACGACACCTCCCGTATCGAGATCAAGCCTGTGGCCATAGGGACCGGTGACGCCTTCGCCATTGCGGAACCGGCGAAGCATGTCCTTGTCGACTTCCAAAACACCGAGAGCAAAAAGCTCCGCATCGTTGGAGGAACGCGTTTGGTCAAGCGGACTATAGAGCGCTTCACCCGGCGCCGCCGGGCGGACGATATGCGGGGTTACGACGATCACAAGGTCGGACTCCCGTTTCAGGAAGCTCGTCGAGCGGAACAAGGCTCCGATCACCGGCAACTGCCCCAAGCCCGGCAATTGCTGGATATCTTTCGAGTTGACCGACTGCAGCAGGCCCGCCAATGCGAAACTTTGACCATCGCGTAGCGCCACGGTCGTTTTCGCGGCGCGTGAGATGAAGCCGGGATTTCCGTTGACGTTGATCGATGTATCGATCTCGGAGACTTCCGGCTCGACTTTCAGGCTGATGAGCCCCCCGTCGAGCACAACCGGCGTAAAGGTCAGCCGTACACCGAAAGGACGGTAATCGGTTTGCGTCGCCAATGTCGCACCGTTTGCCACGGTCGTCTGGATCGGCACTTCACCACCGGCGTGAAAGCTTGCGGTTTCGCCACTCATCGCAATCAGGTTCGGTTGGGCAAGTCGCCGCACCAGTCCCTTTTGCTCCAACGCATTGATGACGACATCGATCTGGCCGCCGGAAATCTCAAGGACTTTGGCGATCAACTGTCCGAACGGTTGCATGCCGGTTGCCGCGCCGGCGGCATCCGTAAGGGTGCGGACGAGTGAACCGTCCTTGACGTCAATCCCCTGACTGGTGGTCGCCTTGCCGATACCGTTTCGGCCGTGCCCAGACCAGCCGATACCCAGGTCGCGTCCGGTTTGGCGCGAGGCCTCGATCACCCGAACCTCGAGCATGACTTGCTGGGAATCATTGACACGCAACTGGTTGAGAACGGGCTGGTCCGAATAGGACTGCGCAATCTCCAAGACGCGTTGTAGCTCCATCGCATCCCTCACCACACCGGTCAGGCGTATGCGATCATTCGAATTGATCACTCGAACCTGTGATCCGGGCGAAGCCGCTCGAATGGCTGACGCCACCTCGGTAAAGTCGCTGGCGACACGGATGTCGATGACGCCCAGCAGTTTCTTGTCGTCGCCATAGACGGAGATGTTTGTGGCCCCGGTCTTTTTGCCGCGAATGAAGAGAGACTTATCGGAAAGAGGTACGACATCGATGAGGTCGGCACTACCAATAACGAGATCCCCGAACGCTTTTCCGGTGGTGATCGTCAGCGTATCGTTCGGCGGTAGTACGACATGTTGAACCGATCCGCCGAGAGTGACGAATTTTTCCTGCGCCTCCGCCGAACCGACTAGGACAGGCCCCAAAAAGGCGCTGCCCGAAATAATCGCGACCGTCGCTGCCAGGATCCTGCGTCTTGCCGCGTGTCTTATGCTTACCCTCATTCCCGCCAAAGCCCCCTCTCCTCGAAGCTGGCCCTGCCCCTCATCCAGGGCAGGTTAATTTCCAAGTTCCTGGATCTGCCCAACCCGGTATTCGTCCCGTTTGGTTGCGCTCCAGACACCGACGGTTGCCCACTTCGGTTCTACCGGCAAGACCGGCTCGACACTGCGCTCCACGATTTGCACCTGTTTTTCGCCCTTAGGGGCATTCATTTTGCTTTCGACGGAGTTGATCCTGCCATTGAGGTCCTCGCCAACCTTGCGAACCATGCCTTCGATCAGGTCCAGTCGGCCGTCGTCGGTATTCTGCGTGAATTCGGCAGCCATAGGCCCACCGCCCAGATCCGCCACCGTGACGGGCCTGGTCTGCTCGACTGAAGCAGAAGCGATATTGCGGAGTGCGAGCGAGAGAGTGCCGATATTGGTGCCCAGCGTCAGGCGTTGCGCCTCGTCGGTCGTCACTTCGAACGTGACGGTTTTCACCACCGACGGCTCGTCCTTGCGTTCGTCGGCTGTCTGGTCGACGGCAAGTACTTTTACACCCTGCAACAGCACATCCACCGAGGTCTGTTCGTTGCCGTTCTTGGGGTCACGGATGACACGGGTCAGGAGTACGTCAACCCGGTCCGAGGGGCGAACGAAGCCCGCAACGCCGAGCACGTCGTTGACGCGAATGGAAACCGCCTTCATCCCTTGGTCGAGGGCCGCCGACAGGGTGGCGCGCTCACCGGCGCCGGTAATCTTTGAAGTCAGCACCGGCTCGCCCGGATCGATCGCTTCCATGGCATATCGCGGCTCATCCTTGTCCCCGAGCACCGCCTGGATTGCATCGAAGGAGCCGTCCGGTCTTTCATCTGATGGCCACGGAATGGCCTTCAGGTTCTCGGCTCGCACCCGGTCGCCGAAACGCATGGCCTTGGCGGCAACGACAAGAGTTTTTTCCGATTGCTTGACGCCACCGTTCGCGGCAAGACGTGCCCGCTCCCCAGCGAGATAGGTGCGTGTGGCGAAGACCGCGGCAATGGCAAGAACAAAGGCGATTGCGAGACTAATGACCGTTGAAAAACGCATTGCCGATACTCACAAATCCGAAAATTCACTCGTGCTGAAATTCTAATTTAGAAGAGAGGAGTTAATAAACCCCCCTCCTCTCGGGCAACAAGATTACTTAGGGGTCAATTCAGTCGTCCACCATGATCCCCACTGTTCCCAGGCAGCACTAAGGTTCGTTCCTGCCGCAGTAACTGCCGTGATCGCGCCGCCAATGAGCAGGCCAAGCAGAATTAGGTATTCAGTCAGCGCTACGCCTTCTTCTTCCCGCGCGAAAGCGCGTACTTCAGACAAAACAGCTTTCATCGAGAATTACCTCCAAATATTCTTTGAATGCGCGACCGTTTTATTTCCCCGGCCCCCGCATGTCATCGAGACCGCCTCTCTGACTAAGTTGATTAATAATCCCTTAATTATTATATCGTCAACTTCTAATACGACGTAGAACGAAACATCTCAAGCATATGGTTAAAATCATAAGCCTCCGAATTTTAAGGGGATTTTAGTTGAATTTTATATGATCGTGACATCCCGTAATATTTGTTGAGTTTTCCCGCCCACAAGTGATTACGTCGTACGCAGTACAGCTCGCTAACTCCGGATGAGACCTACGCTCTATCAAGTCGAGGAAACATGATTGAAGTATTCAACATAATCCCGTGGACTGCCGGACTGGTTTTTCTCTATGCGGCCTGGAGTGACTTTCAGCGCTGGCGCATACCGAACGGCGCCGTTCTCGCCCTCATCGCAGTCTATGCGCTTGGCGCTGCCGTGAAGCTACTTGCTGTAGAGGATGTCGGCGCCACGCTCTTCTCGCTCAGCGGCATTGGAGGCGATGTCGGAGCTGGCTTACTCCTCTTCACGCTCGGGGTCGTACTTTGGGCTTTTCGGCTGTTCGGCGCCGGCGACGCCAAACTGTTCCTGCCGATTGGGCTCTTCGTCGGCTGGCACGGCATGCTCCCCTTCGCCATCTTCCTGCTGATCGGAGGCATCTTGACCATGCTGGCCCTGAAAGTGCCGATGCCTCTGGCATTCGCGCATTATGCCGTGGCCATGCGCATCGAGGAGATTCGTGTCAGCCGCAAGATTCCCTATGGCGTCATCATGGTGCTTGCCACGCTTGTCACGATGGCCTTTGGAGGCCACCAGGCCTAGACGAGGCAGCCAGTTTCGCGAAACGCGAGACGCGATAGGGGTGTTTCGGACGCAAGTGCGCCGAGAGCGACGAATGCAGTCGACTTTACGCGAGAGCCCACGGGTGCTTTCTTCCGAGGTAATTCATTCCCGTGCCGTCCCGACGACAGATCATACCTTCGGTGGCAAACCGCGTAGGAACAGCAGGCATTGCACCAACTGGGAGGCGGCCTCCTGCGCGAAGACAAGCCCACGTTCGTCCTTCTCACGCGCCATGAGATCGAGATAACAGTCAAGGATGATGCCACAAAGGACGGCTGGGCGTTCGAACGCTGCCTGAGAAAACCCGTCAACATTGGGCTTGAAAACCACGTGCAGGTCGCGACATTGCCCGAGGCGTTCTTTTGCTTCATCTGCAAAGCGCGTGAGTTCCCGTGCGTCGGCGATATCCCGCAGGCCCGACAACTGCACGTGGAGCCGGTGCTCGAGATCTTCAAGCGTCACGCCGGCTTCCGATGAGGCATCCTGGCGCGCGTGATGAAACGCCGACCGCCGTTCGCGCCGCAGCGTCGCGATGTGACCCAGCTCCTCACCGGCCATTCTTTCGGCAGCCTGCCTTATCTCCGGCGCTGGCGCCCTTCCGGCAACATAGCTCCAGAATTCGAATGCCCGCTCTTCGTTTCTGACGGCGATCGAAAAGGCCCGATAGGCGCTTAGCGCTTCGGCCGGGATCAAATCGGCACCTTCCGCGTCGAAGAGATCAGGCACAGATGGAGCGCCCGTCACAAATCCAGCAGCATCCAGGCCAGTTGCCCTCGACCAATCCGCGACCTGAGACAGGTGCGACTTTTCCTCGGCGATCAGCCGTTCGAAGACTGCGACCAACTCGGGTCGCCCCTCAGCGCTCATCCTGTCGCGCAGCGCTTCGTATCCTTCGATCGCCTCCCGTTCCATGCGCGCGGCCGTTTGCATCAGACCTTCCATGGTGTTGAGAACCGGCGGCTCTTCAGTCAGCTTGGGCATTAAGTCTCTCCGAAAACAACGCCCGCATCCTACGGAAACAAAAATACCGTTTGTTGATCTGGCTCAATGAGCGCGCCGTGTGCGCCGCTAACTTCCGCTCGAATTCCTGGGCCGAGGATCGCGGCGCAGGATCGAAGTGAAAACGGCCGCTACGCCAGATGGAATGCAAATGCTGAAGAACGTCACCATCCAAAAACACGGTCTGGCCGTTTTTCTCCTATTTTTCGTTGCGGTCATTGGCGCAGCCGGCCAGGTGTTCGCCGCCAGCGACCTATCGGGATATCTCGCCAAGGTTCAGCCGACAGAGCTTTTTGCCGGCGCCGACCGTTTCGGTGAGCCCCTGGGCGAACCGGCTATCGTGCCCGTCTACAAGGGCGCTGATATTGCCGGCTACGCCTATCTCAACTCCGACTTCACCAACTCGACCGGTTACTCCGGCAAGCCCATCCATATCGTCGTCGGGATCGACAAGACCGGTGTGGTGCGGGGACTGAAGCTCGTCGACCACAAGGAGCCGATCGTGCTGATCGGCATACCGGAAGCCCGCGTTGTCGCGGCGCTGAACTCGATTATTGGTCGCGATCTTTCCCGCGTCGCCTCGGGCGCCGAGCGCCCGCCTCAAGTCGACATCGTCAGCGGCGCGACCGTTACCGTTCTTGTCATGGGCGACAGCGTTGTGCGCTCTGCCGTGAAGCTGGTGCGGAGCGGCCGGCTCGGGGACAAGGCAACAACTGCAATCGCCAGCACTGCTCCAGTCCGAAAGCTCGATGCTGCGAAACAGGATGTCCACGACTGGCAAACCCTTCTCGGTGACGGTTCGATCCGCAGTCTTCGGCTCGACGTCGGCGAAGTGTCGGAGGCATTCCGCAGGGCCGGACACGAGGACGCAGCCGAAAGGCCGGAAACAGCCGAGCCCAAGGACCGCTTCATCGATCTCTATCTCGCACCGGTCAGCGTGCCATCCATCGGCAAAAGCCTGCTTGGCGAGGAAGGCTATGCGCGGCTCGCCAAGCGACTGAAACCGAGCCAGTCCGCCATTCTGGTCGCCGGCGACGGTGCCTATTCGTTCAAGGGATCGGGCTACGTGCGCGGCGGCATCTTCGATCGCATCGAACTGCTGCA
>NZ_JAEPRP010000226.1:0-1531 GCF_016652895.1 Ensifer sp. SSB1 | reverse complement strand
GGCAAGGTTTGCGTTTTCGCGACCGCGACCACACGCGGCTGACGCAGATCGCCGCCGATGGCGCGCCTCGCTTGCGCGAAATCGCCCTCTACATCATCCCTGACAGCTTCGCCTTCGACGTCACCGAGCCGTGGGAACTGCAACTTCTGGTCCAGCGCAGCACCGGTGTGCGCGACAAGGCCACCCTGCCCTACGATCTCGGATACACGCTGCCCGAGCGCTACATGATCGTCGAGGCGGCGCCCGCTCCAGCGGTGGTTCAGCCCGCGCTCGCAGCCCCCGCGCAAGCCGCAGCGGAGCCCGGTCCGCTTGATGATGAACAGGTGCCGCTCTGGGTCAGCATCTGGGAAATGAGCCGTCTCTCCATCGTCATCACCTTCGCGGGACTGCTGGTCCTGACCGCCATCTTCTTCTTCCAGAACTGGCTGGTCAGCCGACCGAAACTGTTCGGTTGGGTACGACGTGGCTACCTGCTCTTCGCCCTGGTCTGGCTGGGTTGGTACGCCAATGCGCAACTTTCGGTGGTCAATGTCCTCACCTTCGTGAATTCGCTGATCACCGGCTTTCACTGGGAGTTTTTCCTCTCCGCGCCGCTGATCTTCATTCTGTGGGCAGCGGTGGCGGCGGCACTGCTCTTTTGGGGACGCGGCCCGTTCTGCGGCTGGCTCTGCCCGTTTGGCGCCTTGCAGGAGCTTACGAACGGCATTGCCAAATGGCTGAAGGTGCCGCAGGTCAAGCTGCCCTGGGGCCTGCATGAGCGCCTGTGGCCGGTGAAATACATCATCTTCCTCGGCTTGTTCGGCCTGTCACTTTATTCGGTTGCACTGGCGGAGACCTTTGCCGAGATCGAGCCCTTCAAGACGGCGATCATCCTGAAGTTCGCGCGCGAATGGCCCTTCGTCCTCTTTGCTTTGACGCTGCTGGCTGCGGGCCTCTTCATCGAGCGGTTCTACTGCCGCTATCTCTGCCCGCTCGGCGCCGCACTCGCCATTCCTGGACGCATCCGCATGTTCGAATGGCTGAAGCGCTGGCCCGAATGCGGCTCGCCCTGCCAACGCTGCGCCAAGGAATGCCCGGTGCAGTCAATCCATCCGGAAGGGCAGATCAACGTCAACGAGTGCATCTACTGCATGCACTGCCAGGAACTCTACCAGGACGACCAACGCTGCCCGCACATGATCCAGGTGCGGTTGAAGCGAGAGAAATTCATGGCGCTCTCCACCCCGGCATCGAGGGGACAGGCGTCCACAAAAACCGTGGTTACCCACAAGGGCAAGCCGATCGGCGGCAAGGAAGAGGTCACAGGCGAGACCGCCTGAAGCCATCATCAAAGGAGCATAGACATGTCAGATCCCACCATCCCAACCGCCCTCAGCAGGCGCCAGCTGCTCGGTTCGACAGCCGCAGCGGCCGTTGCGGGCGCCGCCGCGGTCGGCGGCGCGGTTACCATTTCCACCGTTACAGCGGCCCCGGCACTTGCTGCCGGTGGCCAGTCCATTGAAGTGAAACCCGGCGAACTCGACGAATATTA
>NZ_JAEPRP010000225.1:3614-10142 GCF_016652895.1 Ensifer sp. SSB1 | reverse complement strand
GTTGACGCTGGCAATCGCGTAGATAAACTCTCGACTTTGCGTGTGGGTCTCGCTGAAGCTGCGAATGTTAACTGTACCATCAGAGCTGCGGGCAAAAAGAGCGGCAACCGCTTCGGTTACACTACCGAATTGATGATTGGGGGCCAGGCCAGCCATTCTACAGTATTGCTGCTGTGGTCCCAACGGCGATGGCGCGAAACTCACGAATTGCGCAACATTGAAATCGTTCGCCAAACGATCCAATGTCTCATCTTTCCTTAAGGCAGCCGTGCTCGGCGCGCCATCCGGTTGTCCTCGTGAGCCGACCAATGCACTTTCCTTCGCATTCCACAAACTCGATAGCACGCCACTGCGATCGTAGATTCCATACTAACTGGTCGCCATGCAATGGCCAAACACCGAGAGCGCAGCAGCCGAAACTCTCCCCAACTTTAGAAACGAACAACAACAGCGGGATGACGCTGCTCGATCCAAATGGTTAAGCCTCTTGCGCCTTGTAGTAAGCCAATGATCCAAGCGTGGCTTCTAAACGCGGCGAAGCAATTCCGATAAGGGAACAAATAGAGAACATTCGGCGCGTTGTCAAGAGTTGCGGGTGTCCTGCTGCAACTGCGACCAAAGCCGGGTATGGAACCGAGATGCCTATGTCGGGCATCACGCACAACGTGGGCGAGACAATCAGTGCACCACAGGAGTTGATGCCAGGAGAGTCCGGGAACTGGAAGCTCTTGGAAAAGAGCCTTACCGCACTGCCGAAAGGCGGAGCGCTGATCGTCTACGATGCCATCATCGACGACGAACGGCGCAGCAACGCCTTCGGCCTGCTAATGAGCCTGAACGTGCTGATCGAGACCCGCGGAGGCTTCGACTACACCGGCGCCGACTGCCAGGCCTGGATGCGCGACGATGGTTTCGGGTCAACGCGCGTAGAGCCTGTGCTGGGGCCTGGCTCGATGGTGAGCCGGCCTTGCCTCCTCGAAGGATATCGAAGACCGTTCCGTCTAAAAGCAGCTGGGGCACACCTCGGCGGAGCTGACGCGCAAACATTAGCGGCGACGTCCGTAGCAATCTCGCCAGCGCCCCTGGGCTTTAAAGGCCCTCCCCTGCCCGAGCATGGAATGGCTGGGTCAAAATCCGTCTGCGCCTTGACTGAAATCCGGAAGTGGAAGCCACCCCAATGTGGGTTTTGCTTTACCGTTTCAAACCGAAAATTCTCATATCTCCGTTGGGTTTAGACGCACTAATCGGCGTACGATTTTCCGCTAACGATTTCAGCGAGCCACTTTTTGCCACGCCATTGCAATATCGAACATCAACGGCAAGTTAGGCACTTTGCGAGCAGCGATAATCGATGAGCGTTCATTCTGGAGCTCGGACGTGACAGTGCGACTCAAACCGCAACGTCGGCCGCCGCTTCCGGCGCAATTTCCCCAAGGTACCCGGGCTTTGAAAGCTCCCTCCCCTTGCTCGGCCTGAAGTCGTTAGGTGAAAGTTCGGCGTCGTATTTACCGCTGAGCACTTCAATTGAATCACAAAGCAAAAGCCACAGCGATCAGGCCTCTGCTATTTTCAGAAGCCGCGAGGGAGTTGCAAATTCACACACTGTTAACCATCTGAATTAACGCCTAAAATCCCGTTAACGGAATTGAATTCATCATTAATTTCCGTCATCCAGACGCCTACTGTCCGGCCTCATCACTATCGATAGGTACTCAGTATCGATAGTGATGGTCTTGGAGTCGCAAACCGCCTAGAATCCGGTAAAGCCACAGCCTGATGGAGCCGCGAGAATGGCGAAAACCATGCCCACCGATGCCGTCCACCGGCGTGCGAAAGAACTGGACGCCCTCGACGCCATCCTGCCGTTTGATCGCCGCGACCAGCTCGCAGTCCTGTTGACGGACGACGACGTCGCCACGCTCAAGCATCTTTCCGGCGAAGGCATGGGGGACAACACGCTCCGGGCGCTTGCCTCCGACCTCGGCTATCTCGAGGCCTGGTGCCAGCTCGCCACCGGCACTCCCCTCCCCTGGCCGGCGCCCGAGAGCCTGCTGCTGAAATTCGTTGCCCATCACCTATGGGATCCGGCCAAGCGCGCCGAGGATGCGAACCACGGCATGCCTGTTGAGGTGGAAAGCGGCCTGCGTTCCCAACGTCTGCTGCGCGCCGACGGGCCGCATGCGCCGGAGACCGTTCGGCGCCGGCTGACAAGCTGGTCGATCCTGACCCGTTGGCGCGGCCTGACAGGCGCCTTCGATGGGCCGTCGCTCAAGTCGGCGCTGCGGCTTGCGGTCCGCGCCAGCGCCCGACCGCGGCAACGCAAGAGCAAAAAGGCGGTGACCGGCGATGTGCTGGCCAAACTGCTGGACGCCTGCGCCGGTGAACGCCTGGTCGATTTGCGCGACTGCGCTTTGCTTCTTCTGGCATTCGCCTCCGGCGGTCGACGCCGATCGGAAGTGGCCGGATTGAGGTTTGAGGACCTCACCGACGAGGACCCCGTGCTGGCAGATCCTTCGATCCCAGACTCCCCTCCCCTTCCCTGCCTCGCCATCCGACTGGGTCGGACGAAGACGACCACCAGCGAAGACGACGAACATGTGCTGCTGATCGGCCGACCGGTCACCGTATTGAAACGGTGGCTCGAGGAAGCCGGCATCAAAGGCGGCCCGGTGTTTCGGCGAATTGATCAATGGGGGAACATCGATCGTCGGCCGCTGACGCCACAGTCAGTCAACCTGATCCTGAAAGGCCGCTGCAAACAGGTGGGGCTCGACCCAACCTCGTTTTCTGCGCACGGATTGCGGTCTGGCTATCTCACGGAGTCAGCCAATCGCGGCATTCCCCTGCCGGAAGCGATGCAGCAGTCGCTGCACAAGTCGGTGACCCAGGCGGCGCGCTACTACAACGACGCGGAGCGAAAGAATGGACGAGCGGCCCGTCTCATGGTCTAAGAGAAGACTACGCGCCGAAGAATGTATCGGCCCGCTTCTCAAACGACTGCCATTCTTCAGGTTCGGCTTCCTGCTCCGATTTTTCGCGCTGGTCAGCGGCTACTGCCGCCCGACCCCAGGCTTCAGCGCGCTGCATAAGCGACGCCATCTCTGCCTTCAAATGATGCGAGCGTTGGAGGTCCGCGGCGCGCTCGGCATTCTGGCGCGGATCATAGAACATACCGATCTCCTCGCCGGCAGCCTTTCGTTCCGCTTCCAACTGCGCCGTCAGCGCGGCTAACTCGGTCTTCGCCGCAAAATAGCGTCTCATCACGGCTACGAATTCGCGGTCGTCCGTTTCCATCGTCGCTCCCGCACGTTCTGTTAGGCTTGCAAATTATCCTCGGACATCTTGCCTTACTTGCGATCCGCGACCAGCTCGTAGGTGATCTTCTGACCATCTTTCAGTTCTCGCAGCCCAACACGCTCGACCGCAGAAATGTGGACGAAGATATCAGCACCGCCGCCACATGGCTCGCCTCGACACGAGAACAATTAGACGGTTCTACGCCCCAGACAAGCCTGAATGGTCCGAGCACTGCTAAACTCGCGCCGTTCGGCGGCACAATCCTTTCTCTTGTGGCTCCAGCTCAGGAAGCAAATTTGCTACCGACAGCGGCATTGGCCCGAAGCAACGACATCAGCACCGGCCCGAGCGAAAACTCCCCTCGCTGCGCCTTCGACGTCAGATCTCGCAGATAGCCGCCGGCGGAATTGATGTGCCCTGCCTTTTCGAGGATGCAGGCGATCGTCGCCGCGGCTTGCTCGGGCCCCATCACCTCGCAGGCATCCTGGTAGGCGCTGGGGCTCACCCCAAGCATTGAACGAACGACGACCGCCGCGGCCATCAGATCCCGCCAGCTCGTAACTGCGCCGCCAGGCCCGTACATCCTGATTTCCGGGCAAGCCTGTAGCACCATTCCCAAGGGGAACGCCTTTATCGGCTCGCGCTTCGGCTCGGTTTTTGTCTCAGGTTTCGCCCCCTGCTCCTTTCCGGAGCTTGGTTCAAGTTCATAGATGGATTCGGTATTTGAATTCTGTATGTGACGCTCATCTAGAGCATCATTGGAGCTCATATTTTCAGAATTCATCTGCATTTCCAGCAGATTGAGGATTTCAGCCTGCAACATCTCCATTTCCTCGAGGATCACGGTCAGGTCGCCAATGGCTGGCGTGCGCGGAATGCGGCCAACGAGCTCGACATACATCGCCTCGATCGCTCCCCAGTCGCCGGAGACGCCCTCCTCCATGGCTGCGGAAATGAGCTTGCGGACGTCGCGCCGGCACACCGTGAGCTTCTCTTTAGTGCGACGGAAGTGCGCGCGATCGGTAGCGACCTGCTGGGCCAACTGCGCGAGTTCCTCGGCACGGGCAAGCAAGGGTGATAGATCGAAGCCATAGGCCTCTTCAATCTCACCCGCGCGGTCCTTGCGGGCGTATCGTTTTCCGTTGGCACTGTCTTTGCGCACGATGAGGCCAGCGTCGACAAGTGCTGCCAGCTGGCGGCGCAGAGTGGCGCCGGCGATGCCATGCGCGCGCACTGAAAGCTGCGCGTTTGATGGGAATACGATCATTGCCCTGTCCTGCGAAAGCTCCGCATCCGGATAGAACGTCAGCAATGCGTCCAGGACGGCCAGGCCGCGGTCCTGGATGCCAAGAAGCGTCCTTGCCTCCGAAGCGTCACGAAACACTTTCCACTTGTCGGCTGCTTTGCCTGGTTTGATTTCGGCCGTCATGAACTGCCTTTTGACCAAGGCAAGCGTCATCGGCCGTCGCCCGAAGGGCGTCGTCACATTTCCAACCTGCATTTTTCTTCACCTTTCAGAAGGCAAAAGAAATCTGCTCACCAAAACGGCGTCAAAGACTCTTGACGGGGATTCGTGGAAATGCGATTCTCGATCTTGCTAGAAATCTGAGGAAGGCTTCCACGACGGAAACGTTTGGGGGCCTTTTTCTTTTGCGGTCTACTCTCCTTGTTGATCCTTCTGGCTCCGATAGGCCTGATACAGGTCACTTAGGTTCTCAGCGATGTAATCGCCAAAGCCCGCTGCATCCTTTGCCTTGAGAGCAACTGTGTATGTCTTGCCGTCGCTCTTGAGATCGGCTGACACGAACTTGTCGTCCGAGACCCATTTCTGAGTTTTCGCCGTCTTAGACCGAGGCTGCTTCCCGATTGATTTCACGTGGGTCAGCAGCGCATTGAAGCGATCGTCTCCGACCTTAGTCTTGAACTCATCCGATTGGGTAAAGGTTACCGCCTTCTCGAGGGTCGATGGCCGCTCTAGGAGGATTTTAAGTTCATACCAGCGATCTCGGCCAATTCCCTTGGCCGCCCCGACGCCGTCAAGGACATCCCTTGGGATGGTCGAGACTGCAAGCATCTTCGACAAGGTGGCGCGGTCGATGGACAGCGCGGATAGCGTGATCGCGTTGTCACCGTCGAACTGACGGCGGGCGATCTCGGCCGCGAACAATGCCTTCTCTAGGAACGACAGATTTGCCCGTGCGGAGTTCTCTTGACCCTGCGCTACGAGGTGATCCTGGTCCTTCAAGTCTTTGACGACCGCGCGGACTTTCCGCTTGAGCGCCTTGGCGGCTCGAAGACGGCGGTGCCCGAAGACCACCATGTAGCGGCCGGTGTCCGACGGATGCGGCCGGACCATAATTGGCGTGTCTTGGCCGCGATCCCTGATGGCCGTCAGAAGTTCGTTGAAATCCGCATCGTCGTCCTCAAGGCGGTCGCGAACGAATGAGCCATCAATGCTATCGGGATCGAGTTCGACAACAGCTTCCCCTTCGAGAAGCCGATCTGCCTTGGCAGCCAGATCATCAAGCGAGTGCATCAGCGACTTGGAGGCTCCCTTGACCGTGTAGTCAAGGATCACTGTCTCGTCCGGCGTTGTGTCGCTCATGACATTCATGAACGGGTTTTTCCGAGCCATATCGCTATCCTCGAAATTTGTTTAAGCGCTTGATTTCTCTAACTAGAAAGTCGGATTTTACGGCAGTCAACATATTCACATCCGCCCCCATGCTCGATGGATGAGACCTTGAATCTCGAAATTCACGGCATCCATGCAGTCGATGGCGCGGTCGTATGTTCCCCTCGTGAAATTCGAGCGATCCAGTTCATAGAGACTGCGCTTGGTAAGACCCGCGTCGGAGATCGCGGTCGTCTTCACCATCGGTGTCTTCAGAATTTCCTCAGCCAACATGCTCTGCATGAACCCGAGCATCTGCACCTGCGGGATGTCTTGGGGCTCGAAGCGGGTGACGAGGTAACGGAGCCAGTCCAACCTAACGTCAGCGCCGGCCTGCTTGATCGTCTTTGTAATGTTACCGAGCATAAGCAAGAACTGCGACATCGACATTAGGTCGAGCATCTGCGGATGAACGGTGATCAGCACGGACGTTGCGGCTGTTAGCGCAGTCAACGTCAAATAGCCGAGCTGCGGGGGGCAGTCTATGACCACCACGTCGTAGCGCTCGTCGACATCTACGAGCGCTTTTCCAAACCGGGTGAAGAACCTCTTCCCCT
>NZ_JAEPRP010000225.1:0-3604 GCF_016652895.1 Ensifer sp. SSB1 | reverse complement strand
CGGCCTGCAGGGCGAGTGGCGTGTCGTATTCGTATTCCTGAAGCTCGAGGTTCGCGGGAATAATGTCGAGGCCGGGGAAATTGGTCGGCTGGATAATATCCGAAATTGGCTTACGCTGATCATCGTAGCGGATCGTATCGTAGAGCGACGGATTCTGATCGAGCTCCGGTTGGTAACCGTGCAGGGCCGATAGTGATGCCTGCGGATCGAGATCGACGGCAAGAACACGGTGTCCCGTGAGTGCGAGGTGCTGGGCGAGGTGAGTGGCTGTTGTCGTCTTTCCTGACCCGCCCTTGAAGTTCACGACGGCGATCACCTGGAGCTTGTCGCCCGGCTTCCTTTGGGGCACGTATTTTTTGGCCTCGCTCTTCCCGGTCTCTGCGAGGTAATGCCGAAGCTCCCACATCTGCTCGGCGGTGTATTGTTTCCGGCTCCCCACGGTAGTCGGAACCGGTCCCTTGCCGTCGAGATAGAGCCGCTTCAGATTGCTCGGTGTAACTCCGAGATAGTGAGCAACCTCGGCAACCGAAAACGGACGCAGGGTTTTCTTCGCAGAAGGTGGAAAGTTCTCCAACCGCAGCTGATTCAGCCTGCGGGAGATTTCCGCCCCCTGCATCAAAATCTTGTCGTCCAGCTCGAACGAGGGTAGCGATGTGAACGCGTTCATTGTGCCTCAGGCCATTCTGTCGGTAAAATCACTGTTTTCAGCGAAATGCCGTCATTATCTCCGATTCTCAAATACTGGCAAGGAAAATAGGGTTAACAAAAGGTTAACCGCAATTTGCAGACTTGCGCTCGTAGATGATGCCGATTCTCAGCAGATGGGAATAGGGAGGGGCAGCTTATGCACTGTCGTTTTGACTGCCGTCAAAATTCAGAATTATGCTGAATATGCAATGGTTTGGAGTAAATAGCGCTCGGAGGCCAGGAGACGCCGCAACCATTTTGAGGAACTCGGAGCTATCGCTGTTGCATTAGGACTTGGACGAATTACGTGACGCCCCGAGTGTGGAATATGCGTGCACCATTTCTGTGGACTGGTCCACGGGCGACTGCGGCAAAACAGGTTTCGCCGCCAGTGCGTTGTTCAGATAGAATTTCTTTTCCCGGCCTTCACTGCAAGTGGGCCCTTTGCTGGCCGTGCAGGTAATCAGCCGCAGCCTGAGCTTTGGCGGCCGCGGTCACGATCGCACGCTTGTCGTTCTTCAGCACCTTGAGCCAGCTCTCCAGATAGCTAGCGGTATTACCTCTAGGGTCGTGGGCGACACCGAGATCAGCGCAGAGGAATGAAGCGGAAAGCTCGGCAACGAGTTCCTCCATCGCGTAACTTTCAGTGCCAAACCGGCCGCTGAGGTCACGATCAAGGCGATGCTTTGCACCTGACCAATGTGTCATTTCGTGAAGCAAGGTCGAGTACAGATGGACCTCATCGACGAAGCGAGCCCGGTCGGGCAACAGGATGTCGTCGGCCGTGGGACGAAAGCAGGCGGTCGCGCCGTCATAGGTGATCACCGCTCTGGTGTTGCGGACGAAGGTTTCGACCGCCTCAAGGTGCGGAACCTGCGTCGTCAGGAGCTCCTCGGTCGGCCGATAGAACTCCTGCGAAAGGTTCTCGATCTGCTCAACGTTGAAGACCGTGTAGCCCTTGAGATAGGGAATGCCACGATCGTCATCGTCCTCGCGCTCCTTAGGGGCGAAGGTGCCGTACTTGACGACCAGGGCGCCTTTTTCGCCCTTTCGGACCTGGCCGCCGAATTCCTGAGCCTGGCGGTAAGTGAGCCAGGTGTTTTCCTCGTAGCCCGCGAGCTCGCTTGCAAGCCATAGCATCAGGACATTGATCCCTCGGTACGCCTCGCCAGTGACGCGGCGGGGAACAAGGGAGCCGCGGCTGTTTCCGCGCCAGGGCCGGATCCACGGCTTGGTGCCGGCTTCAAGCTGCTCGATGACGGCATCTGTAATGCGCTGGTAGGTGTCCTTGATGTTCTGCATTGCCGTCTCCTTCGGTTGGTTGACGGCAGAAAACGGAGATGGCCGAAGCGAGCCCATGCACCCAAAGGGCCGCAACGGAGAGGAGGACCGCGCCAGCGGTTGCGTGGGGGAGGGGCTATCGTAGCTTGTCCGTCAATCCATCCAACGGAAGGAGAGGGCAGCAGACCATTGGCGACTGGCCGCAATCGCCAGCGTCGGTGCAGCTTTAAAGCCGGATGGGTTCCTTATCGCCCATGATCGTCGTCATCGCGGCCGCGGCCTCTCTGTGCCGCCAATTGCGCCTGGATCGCCTTCAGATCGGGATTCTGGTCCTGCTGTGGCTGCCCGGCCGGCGCTGGCTGCGACTGCGCCTCTCGGGCCGGATGCTCTCGTCCCAGGCGGGAGAAGTCCGATCGGGCGCTAAAGGTGATTTCCCCGTCGTCCAGCAATCTTTCCGGCAAGTCGGCGCGATCGGCAACGACAATGCCGCGTTCGGTGACAAGGCTCATAAGGCGGTCGCCGGCTCCGAGAACCGTGCCGGTGATTTCCTCGCCAGCCCGGGCGGTGCGAACGTTGTGGTGGAGGGGCTCCTCGCCGCAGTCTTTCAAATCCGCGAATGCCGCTCTGATGGCTTCTCGGCGATTAGAATCCAAAGCGTCCTGCACCACATGCTTCATTGCATCGCTCGAGGGATTGTTCGTGGTCTCGATCGACGCATCGATCATGCGTGGTTTACTGATGATGGAAAAATCGATCTCGTGCCCGTAGTGGCGCCCTAGTTCTGCAATGAAGGCCTCTTGCGCTCTGCCGTTACCCTCACGAAACGGATGCACATAATTCAGTTCGGCAAGGACCTGGCCGGCACGTTCGGCAAATTGCTCTGGCGTAGCGTTGCTCAGTGCTTGGGGATCTCGGATCGGCTTCAAGGCCTCGTCCAAGCCCATTTCTATGCGCGATCCCGGCAGGAACGAGGTGCCGCCCTTGGACAAGCCCCCGATCGGCTCGACACGCTCGCCGTCGACGACCGGCGTTTCGTTGCGCGTGTGCCCGGCCCACTCGTAAACGTCCTGAAAAATGTAGCCGTGGATCGCCTTAAGGTGGGCCTTGTCAAAATTGCCCTTGGGGCCATCGCCTTCAGCGATTTCGAGCATCCGCACGGCCGTCGCGCGATACTCTTTCGCGCGCAGCTCGGAGTGTGTTTCAACTCCCCATCTGTTTCTCAAAACGTCTGTCCGGTCCGGATCGTCCGAGGAGTTGGGGTAGGTGTAGGAACCTTTGGGGTACTCTTCAGCCATGGCAAGCCCAACAAAAAGCCGCCGGCTCTAAGCGGGCGGCCTTTTGTTCTTGAGAGTTGATCGGTGAGCTATCTAACGGGTCGATCGATCATGAGCGCCCGGTATTCCTCGCGGGTGATGTCGCCGGCGACATAGCGGGCGGTGGTTGCCTCGAGGACGGGATCGTGAACATAACCCTGCCGGACGTTGGCAGCGCGCGCCTGCTCCGCAGCCTTGCGCCGCTTCTCGACAGCTTCCGGGGAACAATCCGGACGGCGGGAATGAACGTTCATCGGCAAATCTCCAGTTACGGGATACCCTAGCAGGAATAGTGCTGTAAATCCAGCATTTTGCCGGATTTT
>NZ_JAEPRP010000224.1:999-10158 GCF_016652895.1 Ensifer sp. SSB1 | reverse complement strand
CAATGCGCTTCCGGACATGTGGCAGGAGCTCGGTCGGGATGGAAGGGAGACCGCGCGCCGCGAGTGGCAACCGGAACATGGCGGCATCGACGTCATCCGCCCTCTCGAGCGTATCGAATGCGATGACCACGAGATCGATCTCCAGTCCCTGCTGGTCAAGGTTGGGATCTGGAAGACGCTTTCGAAAGCGGATCGGAAGAAAATCAAGCGCGTCAGATTGTGGATCACCGCCATGATCTGCGTTGCGACCAGATGCATCATCGCCCTGCACGTCAGCGCTGAGCCGCCGTCATTGAAGTCGGCAATGACAGCGCTCGAGATGTCGACACGTGACAAGACAGACATCGCTCGCCGCCTCGGATGTCAATCGCCCTGGATGCAGCACGGCACGGGGGAGATGATTGCGGTTGATAGCGCCGTGTACTTCGCCCATCGCCCCTACAGGGTGGCCGTAAATGACATGGGCTGCGACATCTTCCTTCCTCCTGCCGGCGAAGCCTCCATGCGCGGCTTCATCGAACGCTGGTTCCACACCCTCTCGCATCAGATGTTCAACTACTTCGATGGCCGGACTTGGGGTTCGATCGCTGAGAAGGGAGACTACGATCCCGAAGCCCACGCCAACTTGGTCGCCGACCTGGTGGCCGAATGCTTGATCCGCTGGTTGGTTGACTGCTACCACAACGCCCCGCACACGGCGCTGAATGGCGCAACCCCTTTCAACAGATGGCTTGAGCTGTCCCGCGACCATGGCGTGCAGCCGGGTCCGACCGGGGCGCTGCGGACCCACCTGTTCGGCACCTATGTGAAGCGCGTGATCTCCAAGAAGGGCTACCGCGTCGCGGGTGTCTATTTCCAGAGCAAGCAACTGCAGCAGATCCGGCGCAAGAGCAAGAAAACGCCAGTCTTGGGTCGAGTGAACAATCACAATTTGGATGCCGTCTCCATCCTGACCGAGAACGGTTGGATCGAGGTGCCATGCGTCCACCGCGAACTCGCAGGTGTGAGTATCTGGCAGTGGCTTGCAGCGGTCGAACGGCTGCAGCTCTTCAATCACGAGAACGCCAAGGCCTCGCGTCAGATCCTCATCGATACCTTCGCATGGCTGAAGCAGCAAGCCGAGATGGCTCGGCTTGAAGCAGGACTGGTGAATCCGGTCCTGACCGACGAGGACTACCAGCGCTTCGAGAGGAAGATGGACCGGGAGTTCGATCTGGTCGACGCCCCGGTGGCAGGAGAGCCCCGTCCCGAGGGTGAATGGCACCCGTCGGACGAGTTGTTCGCGGCCCTGCGCATCGCCCCGATCGTCTACGCCAGAACCCGGAGCGCCAAGGCCATCCGTGAGGAGGCTGAAACTGGCGGCCGCCCCGCAATGGGTATCGGCTCTGCGCGTCCCCGGCAGCAGGAGAAGCAACCCCAGGAGGACCAGGGAGGCGAAGCTCCAGTCGTCCGCCGCATCAGCAATGACATTTTTGACAGTGAGTAAGGAGTAACCCCGTGAACCAGTTCGAAGATCACGACGCCCAGCGCAGCCAGAGAGCTATCGATCGCGTCCGGGACCTACTAAATCCCGACCGCCTCTCCGTGGCCGACCGCATCGCGCAGCTCTACGACGAGTATATTGCGCTGGACCGTGATGCGCAGCTCCGGGAAGCTCTGACGGCATCCGTTGCCAGTGTGACGACTCCCATCACAGGCAAACCGGATAAGCGGCGAATCGTGGCGGTTTGCGGCGCGTCGGGCGCGGGAAAGACGACCGCCATTGTGAAGCACTTGAAGAGCCTTAAGGCGATGGCGTCCTACGTCGACGAAGACGGCGTCATGATCCATCCCGTTATTTTCCTGGAGGCCCCATCCCCGTGCCCCCCTCGCCTGCTAGCCATTGCGGGCCTCGAGGCCCTCGGGCACACACCGCCCGACCGCATCCGCGAGAATGAGGCGTGGCTGCTTTTCCGTCGCCTGCTGAAAGTCCACAAGGTCATGTGGGTCGTAATCGATGAAGCGCAGCACGCGATTGAATCGGCGACGATCCGCGAAGCCACAGTCATTGGTGACGCGTTCAAGAACCTCACGCAGATGCCAGACTGGCCCGTACGGCTGATCCTTGTCGGTGTTCCGCCGCTTGCGAGCTTCCTTGCCCGTAAGCAGCTCTACAACCGTCGTACCGTGATTCCCTTTGAATCGATCGATGTCGACGGGAACACCGACCTCGCCGACAGCATCCTCAAGACAATCGTTATCGAGCACGCTCGCATGGAAATCCAGATCGATCTGGAAACCGGAGATTTTCTGAAGAGGCTGATGCAAGCGTGCGGCGCGGAGTTCGGTTCGCTCGTTCAGATGATCCGGGCGGCGGTCGAAACCGCAATGCTTGCCGGCCGCGAACACGTGCTGATCGACGATTTCGTCAGGACATACGCATCGTTCTCCGGATGCAGGCCCAGCAAGAATGTCTTCAAGGCCGACAACTGGGAGGAACTGGATCCCACTACGGCTCTGCTACGCGATGACGATCGTGCCTGGGAGGAGAACCAGTTGAAGTCCAAGGGCAAGAACGCCACTAAATATGGAGTACGTCCACAATGACCAGGCTCGCAGAACTTCTTTCCTTTAATGCTGGCGAGACCCTCGCTAGCTACTGCTCTCGTCTCGCAGCGGCATGCGGATACCGTCATGCGCGTTCGTTTGGGACCGATCTCGGATTTCGGTTCCAGGGGGTGGCGGTCGGCGATGAGGTGGACGTGAATACATTTGCGTCCGTCCTCGGTGTCTCTAGGCCGTCGCTGTCGCCGGGGGTCGTCATCACCGGTGACCTCATGACTATCATCGCGGGTCAGCGGCTTAGCCGCGCATACGTTCAGAGGAATCGGCTGAGGTTCTGCCCCAGTTGTATTCGCGATGACGAATTACATCTTGATGGGCGACGTGGATTTCGTGGCTACGGTCGGCTTGCATGGCTGGTCACCCCGATCAGGGCCTGCAGACAACATGGCGTGCGCCTGATCACGTCGCCGATCGAACCGGAATCGCGACTCCATCACGATTTCGCGGCAAACTTGGCGGCGGCAAGCTTTGCTGCGGGCACGTTCGATGCGGCCGCAGCGCCGATGGAGCCTGACTTGCTTCAGGAGTACGTTGAATCGAGGATCCGGAACACAGGAGCTCGACCACAATGGCTTGAAGCGTTTCCCCTATATGTAGTGGTCAAGCTGAGCGAAACGATCGGAGCATCAGAAAGGCATGGGATCCACTTCCACGCGCGATCATTGGACGAACAGGAGTGGTCGGCCTGTGCGGGTGTAGGATACAGGATCCTCCGTGGAGGAGAGCTTGGTTTCCGGGACTATCTGGAAAGCCAGCTTAAACGCTTTCGCACCACAAAAGGGGACATGGGCGGTCGTGTCGTGTTTGGCCGCCTATACGAAAGGCTTGCACACGAGACGTCGGACGAAGCCTACGATCCTATCCGGGATATTATGCGTGATGTGGCATTGAATAACCTGCCGCTTGGCCCGGGAGACGACTTCTTTGGCCCGGTTACCGAACGGAGAATTCACTCGCTTCATACTGCTTCCAAGGAGTTCGGAATCCACTGGAAAACGCTGGAAAAGCGGTTGCGGAATGCTGGCTGGGCTCCCTTGCCCGCAGACGATAACCCCCTCGAACGAATCTTGATTAACGCAGAGGCATTGAAAAACTTCACGGCTGACGTCACTGGTGGCCTCGGCGGAGTCGAAGCTAGAGCTCACCTTGGCGCCCATCGCGTACAGTTTGACTTGCTCCTCAAGCATCGCTTCATCGAGCCTCACGGTGGAGATCGAGCCGAGGCGCAGCTTCCAGTTCTTAAAAGATTCCGGACCGAGGGTCTCAATGACTTTCTTGCGCGATTGCGGTTAGCCGTCACGTGCGCCGACGATGAAAGCCTCTCGGATATCTCGACGGCAATGAAGAAAGCAGTTTGCTCGTTCGCGACGATAATGAACCTGGTTCTCGATCGTAAACTTCAAAAGGTCGCGTTGGCCGAAAACTTCCACGGAATAGCTGCGATCCGTGTGGACGCTCTTGAGGTCGCGGCAATGACGAGACCGGAGGATCATGGTTGCTACTCGCTCCGGTTTGTGGCGAGCGAGATCCCAGCCAAGGAGCAGGTCGTAAAATCTCTCATTGAAGGCGGTCGGTTAGAAGCCGTGAGGCTTCGGAATTGGGCCACGCGGGCGATCCAGGTCGTTGTGGAGCCCGACGTCCTGTCCGCGTTCAAGCGAGAATTCGTTTCACTCGGAAACCTCGCTAGGCAGTACGGACGACGGAGTGCGAACATTAGACGAGACTTAGAAAACTTGGAGGTACAGCCCGCTTTCATTGCGGCGGGGATGCCGTTCTACCGCAGGTCGGACATCGAGCGGATGTAATCCCGTCTCATACAAGGGTTAGTAAGCCGGGTTCTGCCCGGCTTTTTTTATGCCCCACTCAGTTGGCCAATTTTAGCTTCCGAATTGGCCATTTCCGGATCGGTTTTTGAGGAGCATCATAATGAAAAACAATTGGTTATGAATGGGATGGACAATACCAACATCGTTTTCTCAAACGCGCACATAGGTCCGGTCAAATTTGGAGGAAAAAGGGACATTTTGCATCTAGTGGTTGTCAACTGAAGCTCACTATCGCACAGATGCAACCGAGCAAGATCGCCCGACGCCCTCCACTTTGGACAGGGAGCGGAAGCGAACTGAAGTCCCAGGCGCACCACGCCTGGGGCTTTCTAGCAATAAGAGCAGATTGTAAATCGCCTGGGCAGCGAATTTATTAGAGCCCTCGAAAGGCTTCTGAAGTCGATCGGAGCAGGGTCGAGTTCGATAGCTACAGCCACGCAGTACACGTTGGCGCGATCTACTTTGATGATCCAATAAACACTTCACGACATTGAAATTAAACGCAATTTTAGCGTTTTGTGCTTCCACATAGGCGCGAAATATCGTATATTCAGGATGCGAATCACCCCGAAAGAAAGGAGTTATTATTAGGGGAGATTGGAGATGCTTATCTCCGCAATGTCGCAACCGAGATTGAGCCCTCGGCCACGACATCTTGCGAATAACAGATTGGCATTCGCAGGGCAGCAGAACCGAAATCCTCTACCTTTATGCAAGAGCACTATGGAGGATTCGGTACTCGCTGTCGAGGTAGCCAGTCATTATCCACAAACCGAAAGGTCATGGAAAATGAGTGAACGGAAAACCTTCGACGTTGGACGAGACTCGCGATCGGGTCAGTTCATCACCGTGAAGGAAGCGATCAGCCGCCCCGCAACGACTACGGTCGAGCGGATTCCGAAATCAGGATACGGCGACACCAAGGGCGAGCCCAGCCGCCGCAAGTAGGCGAGTGAGGCGTCGTTTGCGGCGACTCATCCCTGACCGAACCATAGTGAGAAAATCAAATGTCCGATGACAGTGATAGTCTCGGCCTGCGGGCCGCGTTGTCGATCTTTGGGGATATGGTTCAACGCCGGCGTCAAGCCAGCCGTTGGTCCTTCCTCGAGTTGTCCGAAAAAACAGGTATCGAAATTGCCGCGCTAAGCGATCTCGAACAAGGGCGAGAGGCGCTCTCCGAGGCCGCGATTGAAAGGGTCTCCGAGTTTCTCGGTCTGGGTCCTGACGTCTTCAGCAAGCTTCTTCGTAACGAAAGGATCAAGGCTGCGAACCGAGCAGCGGCATCCAACGACGGCCCGCGTGAAATCGTCGTCGACATAGCGAGGTACAGAGAGTCATGGCAAGAGACTACTTCACAGCCAAAGGACTGACCACGCCGCAGATGATGGTTCAGGCGATGAAGTATCGCCGCGAGTTCGACATGCAACATGTCGAACTCGTGGATATCGTGGACATCCTCGAATTCAAGCTGGTCGAGCGGTATCCGAATTTTAAGCTTGCGGTAAAGCGCGATTCCGAGATGAAGGAGGATGCTCTCGCGGAGCCATTCAAGGACAGGATTACTGTAAAGGAGTCCGTCTATGTGGCTGCCTGCGGCGGCAACGCGGAGGCCCGTCTGGTCCTTGCGCACGAGCTTGGACATTTCCTCCTTCACCGAGAGAAGGACGTGCCCATGCACAACGATCCCGCTGGGGCTGTCCAGCCAATCCGAGACATGAAGGCTACCGAGAGCATCGAAGACCAGGCGGATATGTTCGCCCGTCACTTTCTCGCTCCCCCTCACCTAGCGTACCGCTACAAGAGCGAGCCGGAGGCCCTCGCGGCTGCGACCGGAGTTCCGCTCCGAATTTGTCGGGGCAACATTACGATGTCGAAGTGGCAGGAAGTCTACGCGATCCGGTCTGAACAAGGAGTGCGGTAGCCCCAGAAGAACGACGTTTGAGTGTTCGTGTTCAGTTATCGATCTGCCCGATGCGCCGCATCAAGCTGATAGTCTCCTCGGCTATCTCATCACGAGGTCATAGCATGTCAGTTCCGAAGTTTGGTTTCTCTGCATTTCTGAAGATCATCAACGCCAACCCCCGTCCTCAGCGAACCAGCGTTCGCAAACGCTGCGGGCCGAGCACCGGTGGATATGATTTCCACAAAAGCTTGCGTTATCGCGTCCAGCAGGTGTCCTTCGATGGATTGTCGAGGGCGGTCGCGCTCGCCTCAACGCAACAAATCTCGCGAGAGCCGGAACGGAAATCAGCCGGCCAGGCTCTGCAGCAGTTTTTCCGATGGAAGGACGAGCACCCTGGCGAGTTCGAGACAGCGGCTCCGCTCACCTTTACTAGTCCGGCCGGGCTGTACAAGGTGGAGTTCACCCCTGATTTCTTGCTTCAGATCGGCGACCGACGCACCGCTGTCCACCTCTGGAATACCAAGGACCCTCTCGATGGCCGGTTGGTAAGAGCCGTCCTGAGTTCAGTGGCCTCACGGTATCCCATTGAAGACCGGCCGGACGACTTCGCGGTGCTCTCGTTGAAAGATCGGACCCTTTATCGATGGTCCGAGGCCGATCGAGAGACAAGAGCGCTCGGCGAACGCCTGCTGGCACTTCTTGACATGCAGTTCGCTGCCGCGCGGACGGAGCTTGGCCTATCGACGTGGCCAGGTCTGGAGGAGCCGCGCACCAGAGCCTGACATTTTGGCACCGGACTTCGCGTTCGGTGCCAACACTCTCTTGCGACGAACTTGTTGTAGGGGAAGCGCTACAGCCGCGAACGGTGTTGTCGACTGGTGAGGACCGAACGGCCAATCTCCAAGACGCAAAGGTTCGTTACGTTGCTCTTGCAAAGCCCATGGATTTGTTCATGATCCCACTGGAACGGGGCCGTAGCTCAGTTGGGAGAGCGCCGCAATCGCACTGCGGAGGTCGAGGGTTCGACTCCCTTCGGCTCCACCAGGAGCATCCTGCGCACATCGAGATAGCGAAACCCGGTCGAGCGATGCACGAGTATGCACGCTCGCCTAGAAGCTGCAGCGGGGGCGGCTAACGACAGCGCCCAACTCGAGTATCGCCCCCAGGAACAGGTTGTCGAACCGACACGATAGGTTTACCTTACGCTCGCTGGTGACGGTACCAAGGTCCTTTTCTGGGTTGGATCGACATGCGCGTTAAAGATGTGATGACGACGTCCGTCGTCAAACTTTCCCCTGACAACAGCGTCAGACAGGCAGCCCGGATCATGCTCGACAATCATGTCAGCGGCATCCCCGTCGTTGACGATGAAGGCCGTCTGGTGGGGTTGATCAGTGAAGGCGATCTGATCCGTCGGACGGAGCTTGGCGGCGGCGTGCCGGTGGTAGACGCAACGCTGGGCGCCGATGATCGGGCCAGCGCCTATGTAAGGCGGTCCTCCTGGCGCGTCGGCGACGCGATGACAGCCGATCCGGTCACGATCGACGAAGGTGCGTCCGTTGCGCGCGTGGCGGCGCTGATGCAGGAGCGCGGCATCAAGCGCATTCCTGTCCTCAGAAACGGCGTTCTCGTCGGCATCGTCAGCCGCGCCGATCTGTTGCAGGCGGTTTTGGCAGCAAAGCAGGATGAGACGGCTGCGGGGGATGACGCCATCCGGCGCAGCATTCTCGTGCGCCTCGGCGAGAACACTGGCCTCGAAGGGCTGGATGTGAAGGTCGCGGTCACCGACGGCATCGTCCATCTGTGGGGCAACGTGGAGACTGCCGACTGCCGGAAGGCCGCGCGGATCCTCGCCGAAAGCGTGCGTGGCGTCCGGGGCGTGGTCGAGCACTTCTCCGAGCCCTATCCGCAATAGCGCCCGCCGCGAGATCGCCGCGGCACGGACGTGTTCGCGGCGTCGAAATAGCAAGACGATCCCTGCCGCTGTCGTCCGAAGACAGGCGTTCCACCATTCCGCCCGTCACCGGGAAACAGCACAACCGTAGCGAACTTACAAGACTGCAGTGGCTTGCACGACTGCAAGCCGGAGAAATCCAGGCAATGTCCTAATGATCGGGAGGTTCAGATGGTTTCGCCTGAAACGGCATCGATGAAAGAGACGGCATCCGGGAGCTCGCATTCAACAACGCCATTGTCGGCAGATGAACTCCGCCTGATGGACGCCTATTGGCGCGCCTCGAACTACCTGTCCGTCGGCCAGATCTATCTGCTCGACAATCCGCTCCTGCGCGAGCCGCTGAAACGCGAACACATCAAGCCGCGCCTGCTCGGCCACTGGGGCACCTCGCCCGGCCTCAACATGCTCTATGTGCATCTCAACCGCGTGATCAAGCGCGACGATCTCAACATGATCTACATCATCGGTCCGGGGCACGGCGGGCCGTCGCTGGTGGCGCACGCCTATCTGGAAGGGACCTACACCGAGTTCTATCCGAACATCAGCGAAGACGCCGAGGGCATGCAGCGGCTGTTCAAGCAGTTCAGCTTTCCCGGCGGCATTCCGAGCCATGTGGCGCCGGAAACGCCCGGCAGCATCCACGAGGGCGGCGAGCTCGGCTATGCGCTGAGCCACGCCTATGGCGCCGCCTTCGACAATCCGGACCTCGTCGTCGCCTGCGTGGTCGGCGATGGCGAGGCCGAGACCGGGCCGCTTGCGACCGGCTGGCAGAGCAACAAGTTCCTGAACCCTGCCCGTGACGGCTGCGTCCTGCCGATCCTGCATCTGAACGGCTACAAGATCGCCAATCCCTGCTTCCTTGCCCGCAT
>NZ_JAEPRP010000224.1:0-989 GCF_016652895.1 Ensifer sp. SSB1 | reverse complement strand
CTGCAGAAGTTCTTCGAGGGCATGGGTTACAAGCCCTATTTCGTCGAAGGGCATGATCCGGCAAGCGTGCATCAGCAGCTCGCCGCTGTGCTCGATACGGCGATGGCCGAGATCCGCCGGATCTGGGACGATGCCCGCGTGAGGGGCAATCTGAAGCGGCCGGCCTGGCCGATGATCGTCTTCCGTACGCCGAAGGGCTGGACCTGCCCCCCGGAGATCGACGGCAAAAAATGCGAGGACTACTGGCGGGCGCACCAGGTGCCGATGGGCGAGATGGACAAGCCCGAGCACATCCGCATCCTCGAGCAATGGATGAAGAGCTATCGACCCGAGGAGCTTTTCAGCGATCAGGGCCGGCTGCAGCCGGAGATCGCAGCACTAGCGCCAAAGGGCCATCGCCGCATGAGCGACAACCCGCACGCCAATGGCGGGCTGTTGTTGCATGACCTGAAGATGCCGGCTTTCCGGGATTATGCCGTCGACGTTCCGCGTCCAGGCGCGACTACGGTGGAAGCGGCCCGCGTCATGGGCAAGTTCCTGCGCGACGTGATGAAGAACAACATGGATGCCAAGAACTTCCGTCTGTTCAGCCCGGACGAAAACAACTCCAACCGCTGGCAGGATGTGCTGGAGGTCACCAACCGCTGCTACATGGCCGAGATCTATCCGGAGGACGACCACCTCTCACCGGATGGACGCATCATGGAGGTGCTCAGTGAACACCAGTGCCAGGGCTGGCTCGAAGGTTATCTCTTGACCGGCCGCCACGGCTTCTTCTCGTGCTACGAGGCGTTCATCCACATCATCGATTCCATGTTCAACCAGCATGCCAAGTGGCTGAAGGTCTGCAACGAGATCCCCTGGCGCCGGCCCATCGGGTCGCTGAACTATTTCCTGAGTTCCCATGTCTGGCGCCAGGACCACAACGGCTTCAGCGCAGATCAATCCCTGCCATGACGTTGCGGGCAACTGTTAGCCCAACCAAATTG
>NZ_JAEPRP010000223.1:0-10299 GCF_016652895.1 Ensifer sp. SSB1 | reverse complement strand
GACGGGGTGATCAACCAGCTGCTTCTGGCGCTTGGTCTTACCACGGAAAAGCTTCAGCTCATGCTGACCCGCTTAGGCACGGTGACCGCCATGACGCATATTCAGCTGCCCTTTACGATCTTGCCGATCCTCAGCGTGATGAAGTCCATTCCGGAGGGGCAGATGCGGGCCGCTCGCTCGCTTGGGGCCCCGCCGCTTTCCGCCTTCTGGCGGGTCTATGCGCCGCAGACGCTGCCGGGCGTTGCCGCGGGCTGCCTGATGACCTTCATCCTGTCGCTCGGATACTACATCACGCCCGCACTGGTTGGCGGCCCGCGCGACCAGATGATGTCGAACTTCATTGCCACCTACATCAACCGCGACCTGAACTGGGGAATGGCCGCCGCACTCGCGTGCCTGCTCCTGGTCATGACGCTTTCGATCTACCTTCTGTTCCTGCGCCTTGTCGGTGCGGAGCGCATCAAACTCGGATGAGAACAACCATGTGGCTTCCCGCTTACGCGACCCGCAGCGAACGGCTCTGCCGGCTCGCGGTAGTCGCCTTCGCCTTCGCCGTGCTCGTCTTCCTGATCGGGCCGCTCTTCGTCGTCTTTCCGCTTTCGGTTTCCAAGGACCCGTTTTTCACCTTCCCGATCCAGGAATATTCCTGGCGCTGGTATGTCGATTTCTTCGAAAATACCCGCTGGACCAAAAGCCTCCTCAACAGCCTTGTCGCGGCTCTTTTCAGCACCGCAATCGCGACATTGCTCGGCACGCTTGCGGCGCTCGGCATCAGCCGGCCCGGCTTTCCCGCCCGAAAGGTTGTCATGGCGTTGATGATCTCGCCGATGATCATGCCAGTGGTCATCGTCGCCGTCGGCGCCTACATGTTTTTTGGTTCGATCGGGCTCACCAACACCCGCACCGGATTGGTGCTCGCGCATGCGGCACTTTCCATACCCTTCGTCGTCGTCACGGTACTTTCAGCGCTGTCGACCTACGACACCAACCTCACCCGGGCAGGCGCGAGCCTTGGCGCGGGGCCTGTCAGTGTCTTCTTCGCAGTCACACTGCCGCTCATTTCGCCCGGCATCGTCTCCGGCGCGCTGCTTGCCTTCGCCGTCTCCTTCGATGAGGTGATCGTCGCTCTTTTTCTCACTGGAGCAGAACAGCGCACGCTGCCGGTGCAGATGTTTTCCGGCATCCGCGACCAGATCAATCCGACCATCATGGCGGCGGCGAGCCTGCTGACCACCGTCTCGATTGCGCTCTTTGTGGCACTGAGCCTCATCCGCAGCGCGCGGAAGGCCTGATCAGCCTTCTCTTGTGTCAGCAAGAAAGGCGTCGGCGAAATGGGCTGCGAAGCTCTCCGCCACCGCAGAGCGCTTGCGATCGGAACTTAAATAGATGCCGACGACGACGTCCGCGAGCCTTGGCAGGCCGAGGGCGTCGTCGAGTGTTGCAAGCTTGGCTGGCACGATCCGGCGGGCAAGCACTGTGTTGCCGAAGCCGGAACCGACCGCTGCTTCAAGGCCGGAAAGGCTGGGGCTCGTATAGACCAGATCGTAGCCGCGCCCGTCACGTTGCAGCGCAGTCAGCATGGCTCGCCGATAGAGACAGCCTTCCGGATAGCAGACGATCCGCAAATTGGCGTTATCGTCCGCCACCAGAGTGCCGGCAGCGTCGCCGATCCATGCGAGTGGCTCCTTCCAGGTCATGAATGCGCCTTCCGCCGGCCCGTCCGGTGTCATCGCCACGACGAGATCGTAGAGCCCGTTTCGAAGACCCTGCAGGAGGACATGGGAAAGGTCGCAGACGACCTCGAAGCGGAAGTCGTGGCCGCTGCGGGCAAGGCGCGGCATCAGCTTTGGCAGGAAATGGTCGGCATAGTCATTCGGGATGCCGAGGCGGATCTTTCCATGCTGATCGCGCCGCGAGAGGCGCAGCATCATCTCGTCGTTCAGCGCCAGCATCTGCCGGGCGTAGCTCGCAACCAGTTCTCCGGCCTCGGTCGGTTGAGCGCTTGCATCCTTGGCGAACAGGGAAACGTTGAGCAGTTCCTGCAGCTTTTTCATCTGCAGACTGATGGCTGGCTGGGTGCGTCCGAGTTGTTCGGCAGCGCGCGTGTGACTGCGCAGGTCGATCACTGCCAGAAAGGTACGAAGGAGGTCAGTCGGAATGTTTCTCACGGAATATCGGCACCGCTTCCAAAAGGAAACGGGCCGATCGGGCGGCCCGTTTCAAGTTGCCCGCGGACGGGTCAGGCGGGAAGGATATTATGCTGCGGGCCGAAGGGGAAGCCGGTAATGTTCTCGCTTCCGGTCTCCGTCATGACCAGGATGTCGTGTTCGCGGTACCCGCCGGCGCCCGGCATACCGTCCGGAATTGTCAGCATCGGCTCCATGGAGACGACCATGCCCGGCTGAAGGACGGTGTTGATATCTTCGCGCAACTCTACCCCTGCCTCGCGGCCATAGTAGTGCGACAGCACACCGAAGGAGTGACCATAACCAAAGGAGCGATAGCCAAGCAGGCCGTGCTCTCGGTAGATCTCGTTGAGTTCCGTGGCCACATCCCCGCAGCGCGCGCCGGGTTTGAGAAGCTCAAGCCCGCGACGATGGACGGCGCAGTTGATCTCCCAGATCCGAAGATGCTCATCGCTGGCGTGGTCGAGGAACAGCGTGCGTTCAAGCGCTGTGTAGTAGCCGGCGATCATCGGGAAGCAATTGAGCGAGAGAATGTCGCCCTTCTGGACACGCCGTGATGTCACCGGATTGTGCGCACCGTCCGTGTTGATGCCCGACTGGAACCACACCCAGGTGTCCATCAGTTCTGCATGAGGAAAACGATCTGCGATGTGGCGGACCATAGCCTGCGTGCCGGCAAGCGCCACCTCATATTCCGGAACGCCTTCGCGCACGGCCTTGGCGACAGCAGCACCGCCGATATCGGCCGTCGCAGCACCTTCCTTGATGAGCGCGATCTCCTCCTGCGACTTGATTGTGCGCAGCCACATGGTCGGAAAGCCGATGTCGACAAACTCGACCCTTGGGAAAGCCTCCTCGAGCAGGCGACGAAAATCTAGGTTCACCTGGTCGAACTCGATGCCGATGCGCGAGACGTTCGGGAGGAGTTTCTGCAGGGCGTGGAAGAAGTTGTCGCGTTGCCAGTCCGTATAGGTGATGTTGTCGCCGAAGGTGCGCCGAAAGGGTTGGCCGGCATCAATGCCCGCCGAGACCGACGTTGCCTTTTCCGGCGTGATGACAAAGGCGTAACGTCGGCCAAAGGAACAATAGAGGAAGTCCGAGAAGTAGCAGATGTTGTGGTAGGAGGTCAGGACCGCCCCATCGAGCTTCAGGTCTTCGAGGATGCGCCGCATCGCATTTTGCCGACGCTCCATTTCGCCTGCGGAGAAGGTGGGCTTCACCCTCTCACCGTTATGCATCTCCTGCAGCCGCAGAAGTTCGTTCGGCATTCCTCGCGCAAACATGTTCATCTCACAAAACTCCTTCTCCTCGGCCAATCGCGCCGTTTGACGAAGATCAGGGTAGAAATCTTCGCGCGCGCTGGAAAATTAGAAGTTCCAATGCCGCCATAAGCGATCCGAGTGTGCTCGCCGAAGATCATGCCTGCCGCTAATGCCGGCATTAGTGAAAGAAATTATCGTCCTTCACCTCGGCTATGTATCGTTCGGTCGGCCGGTCATATCAGGCCAGCAAGCGTTTCCTTCGCGCGTTGAGGAGCAACTGATGATCGAGCGTGGAACTGGGTATGTCGTCGCTGCGAGCCGGCCGGACCGCGGGGCGACCAATCGATCGGCCAGGCGGCTGAAGGTCGGTTTCCTGCTTGCGCGCAAGTTCACAATGAGCGCGTTCGCGTTGTTTGCCGATACGTTGAGGCTCGCCAGCGATACGGACGACAGATCGGGGCGGCTCCTTTGCGACTGGGACGTGCTCAGTCCGACGGCACACATGATCCGGTCGAGTTGCGGCGTCCAGGTTTCCCCCACGTCAGGGCTCGGTGATCCCAAGCGCTTCGATTACATCGTGGTCATTGGTGGCTTACTCAACGTCGAAGAGCAGCTGTCCTATGACGCGGTGCGCTTCCTGCGTCTGGCCCAACAGAAGGGCGTGAAGCTGATCGGTGTCTGCACCGGCAGTTTCATCCTTGCAGATGCAGGGCTGCTTGCCGGAAGTCTGGCTTGCGTGAGTTGGCTTCATCACTCCGACTTCAAGGCGCGGTTTCCAGATATCCGGCTGACGTCACAAAGTCTTTTTGTCGAGGACGGCAACGTGACGACCTGTGCAGGGGGAAGTGCCGTCGCGGATCTCGCGGCTCTCCTCGTCAGAAGGCATGTCGGTGCGGCCGCCGAGCGCAACGCCATCGAGATCCTTCAACTCGATCGTCGCAGGGATGGCTCGGACCTGCAAAGCCGTACGCCCATCGCACTTCCCGTGCATTGCGACCGCCGCATCCGCGCGGCCTTGCTTTGCATGGAGGAGAATATCGACGACAGGTGGGAGATCGAAAAGATCGCCGGTCATGTCGGCGTGTCCAGACGTCAACTGGAGCGGATCTTCCACAGCAAGACCGGCTTCTCGCCTGCGACCGCCTATGAAAAAATCCGCATGAGAAAGGCAGCACTTCTTGTCGAGCGGACCTCGAAATCGATGATCGAGATCGCCCTCGACGTTGGTTTCGCAAGCAGCGCTCACTTCTGCCGACGGTTCCGTCTGAACTTCGGCATGACGCCGCATCAGCTTCGAGAAAAGATGCGAAACCGTTGCCGACCGACAGCCATGGCCGATTGACGCGGACAGTTCCTGCGCGCCACTGGCCGACAGCCCGCGGGGATCTAGGCTTCGCCGGCTATCTTCGTTATCGCCTTGAAAACCTCGAGAGGAATTTTGACGCGCTCTCTTGATCGCGACTGTCTGTTCGTTCCGGGAACATGGACACCGAGCCCTTGAAGTCGCTCGACCTGAGCGCTGGCCCGATCGATGCGTTGGTCGGGGTTCCCGCCAGGCACCATTGCGATCAGTGTCAGTCCAACGGCGGGAGAACGGGTCCCGGACATGAAGTTTCCCGCATCCAACGACCATGAACCTCCCGAAATGCCGGCAGCCAGCATCTCGACCATCAAGGCGACGTTCGCGCCCTTGCGTCCTCCGAACGGCAGGAGCGCGCCTTTCAATGCTTCGCTCGCGTCGAGCGTCGCCCGGCCTTCGTGGTCGACCGCCCAACCTTCCGGGATCGGACGGCGCTCCGCCGCCGCTGCGACGATGTTCACGTAGGCCGTTGCGCTCGAGGACTGGTCTATGACCATCGGCGACATTGGATCCGCCAACGGGAACCCGAAAGCCAGCGGATTGGTGCTGTAGACGGCCGCGCCGCCAGACGTCGGTGCCAGCATCGCATTGGCGTTGGTCGCTGCTATGGAAATCAATCCGTGTCCTGCGAGCCTGCGGACGTAGTAGCCGAGTTCGCCGGTGGTATAGCTGTTCTTCTGGGAGAAAACGGCGACGCCGAAGTTGTTGGCAGCCTCGACGAAATCGCCCAGTGCGAGATCGAAACCCAGCTGCGCAATTCCCTGATCGGCATCCGACAAAAAGAATGCAGGGAACGGCCTCTCCAGGGCCGGATTGGGATCGCCATTGATGCGCCCCTGGCTGAAGCTGTGCAGGTAGTCGACGAAGTGGGGGAAGCCCACGCTTGGGGAACCGTAGAGGGCAGCCGACAACGTTGCGTCGACGAGCGAGCGTGCGGTCGGTTCGTTCGCACCGGCTGCAAGACAAGCGCGGATTGCGAGCTTTTCGGCGCTTTCTAGATCAAGCAGGATCTCTTGCTGCATGTTCAGATCTCCAGTGCGGTTTTCCGACCTTCAAAGAAGGCGTAAGGCGCCTGTCGCGGCGCCGCGCAATCGCCGATCTGGCGCGCGACGATACCTCGATCCGCGAGCCCCGGCGTCAGCCAGTCGGCCGGAGAGTTCGTCGTAGCCGTAACCAGTGCCTCCGCTTCGACGAAGCGATCTTCTCCCGTGTTGTGATCGATGATTGTCGCGCCGTTGCCATGCCATTCGGTAACGCTGGCTTCGACGATCCATGCGACGCCGAGCTTGCGGAGCGCCTGTCGCAGGGGGACATCGGCCGCGGTTCTCTGCAACTCCTTGCCGACGAAAGGGTCGGGCGTCAGGATCGTCACATCGTGGCCGTCTTCGGCCAGCTTCCAGGCGGTGCCGCAGCCGCGCCAGCCTCCGCCTTCGTCGAGCAGCAGGACGCGTTTGCCCGGCCGAGCTTGGCGCGCCATGACCGCTTCGACCGTGAAAACGTTGCCTTTTTCCAGTCCCGGCATCGTCTCGACTGTCGGCAGCGCCTTCTGGAAACCCGTCTCCGGGGAATAGGAGCCGGTGGCGACGATGACGCGGTCGAATTCGGATGGGTCGATATCCTCCGCCTCGAAATAGGTGTTGAGGCGAACGTCCACATTCAGTTTCTCGAGCTGGCGCTCGTACCAGGCCATGAGATCGAGGATTTGCGCTCGTCTCGGCTGCATGCCCGCCAACAGGAAGTTGCCGCCGAGGCGGCTCGACGCTTCGGCGAGCACGACTTCGTGGCCGCGTTCGGCGGCCACCCGAGCGGCTTCCAGTCCGGCGGGACCGCCACCGATCACCAGCACGCGTTTCGGCTCACTGGTTTTCAGAAAACGATCGCCGTTCCATTCGGCCTCGCGTCCGACTGAGGGGTTGATAAGGCAGCTGATCCAGTAATCCCGCGACCGGCGGCCCCAGCACATCTGGTTGCACGATATGCAGCCGCGAATATCATCCGGGCGATCCTCGGCCGCCTTCATCGCCAGATGCGGATCGGCGATCTGTCCTCGCACGATCGAAACGAGGTCGGCTGCTCCCTCGCCGAGCACCGTTTCGGCGTTTTCCGGGGTGCGGATGTGGCTTTCGGCGATCACCAGCGCGTTCTTGACGACACCCTTCAGGACTGAAGCGAGGTCGGCGCCAAGTTTTTCCGGATAAAGGAACGTCGGCATCAGCTTGTAGAAATCGAGGTAGCCGCCCGAGCCGCAAGTGACATAGTCGATGAGGCCCAGTTCGTCATGTAGGCGGATGATTTCGGCCAATTCGTCGCGTTGGAGCGCGACCTTCACGTCTGGTTCGTCGCTGACGGCGAGGCCGACGATGAAGTCCGGGCCGCAGACCTCTCTGATCCGCGTCAGGATTTGCCGCGACATGCGCGTGCGGTTTTCCAGCGAACCGCCCCACTGGTCGTCGCGTCGATTGCACCAAGGGGTCCAGAACTGATCGACCATGCCGAGATAGGCCGCCCACACTTCGACGCCGTCGAAGCCGGCGTCCCGACATCGCCGCGCCGCTTCAACGAAGCCGTCGATCGTCTCCAGGATTTCCGCTTCGGTCATCGGATGCGAGCCGTCGCTGTCGTGATAGCTCGGCCCGCCCGAGGGCGACCAATGCGGATGGAACGAGTTGTCGGAATCCCCATGGGCGCCGACATGGTAGAGCTGCTGGATTGCGACCGCTCCATGGCCCTTGATCGCCTCGACCACCTTATTGAAGTGAGGGATCACGGCATCGTCGGAATGGCGGAAATTGCCACGGGTCAAAACGGCTGCGGCATGGACAGGCATCGGTTCGACGACGATCATTGCGGCGCCGCCGATTGCCCGCTCCCGGTAGTAGGCTGCGTGACGTTCGGTTGGCAGGCCCTCGACCGCCATGTTCGCCGTGTGCGCGCCGAACACGATCCTGTTCTTCAGCGTGTGGGACCGCAGTTTGAGAGGGGAGAACAGCCGGGGAAACTTCTTCGACATCAGGCGACTCCGGGCAGGGGGATCGGGATTGGAAGGCGGGCTCTCTCCGCCTTCCATGCAGTACCGGGCGGGCCGCCCGGAGGAGAGATTGTCGGGGCGGCAGACCGCCCCAATTAAGACGGCGGCGAAGTCAGGCGGCGGTGGCCGCGATTGCGGTCGTGTGATCGCTTGCCTCACGCGCATTGACCATCGCGCCCGCCAGCTGACGGAATGTGACGGTGCCGACAGGCCTGCCGGATGCATCGATGACCGTGATGTCGCCTTCGGGGGCGGATGCAAGTGTTCGCACGGCCTCCTCGATCGTGACGTCGGCCGGGATGCTCGGCCCACCCGTTGCGGCCGCACCAAGTGGCGCCATGACCGCCTCGACATGGACAACACGGCCCCGGTTCACTTCCTTGACGAAATTGGCGACATAGTCGTCGGCCGGCCGCAGAACGATATCCTGGCTGGTGCCTTGCTGGATGACCTCGCCGTCGCGCAAAATCGCAATCTGGTCGCCGAGCCTCAACGCCTCGTCGAGATCGTGGGTGATGAAGACGATCGTCTTCCTGATCTCCTTCTGCAGGTCGAGCAGCACCGTCTGCATGTCGGTGCGGATCAGCGGATCGAGCGCCGAATAGGCCTCATCCATCAGCAGCACCGGTGCGTCGTTGGCAAGCGCCCGGGCAAGCCCGACGCGCTGTTGCATGCCGCCGGAGAGCTGATTGGGATATTTCTGCTCGAAACCTTTGAGCCCGACCCGTTCCAGCCAGCGCATGGCCGTGTCGATGCTTTGCGAACGCGTCACGCCCTGGATTTCAAGGCCGAAGATCGTGTTGTCGAGCACGCTTCGATGCGGAAGCAGCGCGAACTTCTGGAATACCATGGCCGTCTGGTGGCGGCGGAAATCGCGCAGTTCCGCTTCCGGCATCTTCACCACGTCGACGCCGTCGACGAGGACTTCGCCGGCGCTCGGATCGATCAGCCGGTTGATATGCCGAATGAGCGTCGACTTGCCCGAGCCGGAAAGCCCCATGATCACCTGGATCGAGCCCGAGGGCATCTCGATGTTGATGTCGCGAAGACCGAGCACGTGCCCGTGACGTTCGTTCAGTTCGGTCTTGGTCAGGCCGTTCCTGACGGCTTCGACATGCGCCTGCGCATTCGGTCCGAAGATCTTGTAGAGATGGCGGATCTTGATGCCGCCGAAAGCATGATCAGCCATGGACGACCTCCCGGTGCTTCTGCAGCCGTTCGCCATAGGCCTGGCTGACCCGGTCGAACATGATGGCGATGCCGACGATGGCGAGACCGTTGAAGATGCCGAGCGTGAAATACTGGTTGGCGATCGCCTTCAGCACCGGCTGGCCGAGGCCTTGAACACCGATCATCGAGGCGATGACGACCATGGCGAGCGCCATCATGATGGTCTGGTTTATGCCGGCCATGATCGTCGGAAGTGCGAGCGGCAGCTGCACCTTGAACAGCTTCTGCCGGTTGTCGGCGCCGAAGGCGTCGGCCGCTTCGAGCACATCCTTGTCGACCAGGCGGATACCGAGATTGGTGAGCCGGATCATCGGCGGGATGGCGTAGATGACGACGGCGATCAGGCCCGGCACCTTGCCGATGCCGAGCAGCATGACGACGGGGATCAGGTAGACGAAGCTCGGCATGGTCTGCATGACATCGAGCACCGGGTTGACGACCCGCTGGACCCTGTCGGAGCGCGACATGAGAATGCCGATCGGCAGGCCGATGGCGATCGACAGGATCGTGCAGACGAAGATCATCGAGATCGTCCGCATCGTATCGTCCCACATGTCGAAGTAGCCGATGAGCAATAGCGTCACGAGACAGCCGGCGGCGATGCGAATGCTTCTGGTCGCTGCCCAGGCGATGGCGAGAATGAGGAGCGTGATGATCGGCCAGGGTGTCTTGGTCATGAACCGTTCAGAGGCGATCAGAAAATGCTGCAGCGGCGCGAAGAAGCCTTCGATCAGATCGCCGTAGCTGCGGGTAAAACCACGAAACGTCTCGTCGATGACCTTCTTCAGATCTCGAAGCGCGTTGTCGTTCATGTGCGGAAATTGATAAAACCAGTCCATTCGGTTCCCCTTCTCGAAAGAGCCGATGCGTTCTTGTTGTTATGTCGGCATGAACGGTGCGATGTGCTGCGAACACACCGCACCGGGCTTCGGTCGCTGATTACAGCGCAGCCTCGATCTTGGTGGCGGCTTCCGGGGAAACCCACTTCTTCCAGATATCCGGGTTTTCCTCGAGGAAGTGCTTGGCACCTTCTTCGCCGCTCGCCTGGTTGTCGGTCATCCAGGCCATCAGCTTGGCAATGGTCTCGTTGCTCCAGGAGCGCTTGTTGAGATACTCCATGACCTCGGGGCCTGCCTTCTCGGAGAAAGGCTTGGCGACGAGGGTTACGATCGTGTCGACCGGCCAGGCGCTTGGTTTCGGGTCGGTGCATTCGGCAACTGTGATGCAGCGCTT